>JALOMA010000213.1 GCA_025455735.1 Candidatus Kapaibacterium sp. | reverse complement strand
TCACCATTCGCAACGAGCATCCTGACGGTACAACGAGCCAGTTCTCTGGCACGGCGGCAGGCTCAGGCCCGCTGAAAGTCAACGAAATTCGTCTGACAAGTGCAGCTGTTGCTGGTCTTACCATCACGCAGCCAGCTGGTGGCGAGGAGTTGATTCCTTCAGGCGAAGAGCGTACATATGTAGTTCGTATCGCCAATCCAGTCGCATCGCAATCGATGACGTTCACAATCGTTGGTGATCAGCCATACGATGCCAACGGCACCATGGAAATCTGTGTACCCAACAATGGTACATGGGAAGTTGCTGGTGGTCGCGGTGAAACGTACATCAACATGGAGACGGTCGTCAACGCTTCCATCACGAACACCACAAATGCCCCCAAGGCTATGACGGTGAGCGTTACGGGTGCCGACGCTGTCAACTTCACAGTTGATCCGAACTTCGAGAACATCGTTGTTCCAGCTGGTGGTCAATCCATGATGATTCCGGTCATCTTTAAGCCCAATGTTGTTTCGAAGTTTGATGGCAACCAGCAAACTGTGTTCAACAGCACGAATACACAACGTGGCTCCGGTACAAGTGCCGCTGCAGGACAACGCCCCAACGAATACGTTGCAGAAGTTGTCTTCACGGATGTTGCAACGAACGAAACCAAAACGGCTCCTATTGCTGGCAACGGTTTGGTTCACGTCATCCAAGCACGTATTGCTGATGCGTACAAAATCCAGCCAGGCCAAACGATTGGCATTGCCGTTGAGCTGAAGGCAGATCCAGACGCACTGAATCGCACGGATGTACGCGACATGAAGTTTATCGTTGCCTACGATCCAAACATCGTTCAGCCGCGTATCAGCGAAATCACAACGAATGGTACTGTTCTTCAGGGCTGGAATGTTGTGAAAGTTGATACCTATGCACGTAGCATCGAAGTCTTCGTACAAGGTTCTGCAGCCGCTACTGCTCCGAACACGGATTGGAACCGCGCGCTCATTATCCCATTCGATGGCTTCCTTGGCCGTTCCTCTGACTTCGCAAACGATCCAATGTCGGTGCAGCTTGGTCTGCGTGCGTTCTCTGTCACGCCTGCTGGCCAAGAATCCAACCCGCCATATGAGCACCACTTTACGCACAGCATCAACGGTAAGGTTACCCTCGAGCTGAACTGTGCCAATGTGCGCCGCCTTACGGCAATTGGATCGACGAACTTTGCTGTCAAGGCATCGTATCCAAATCCAGCTACAACAACAACAGTCATCAACTACTCCATCGGCCTCGATGGCCAAACCAAGATTGTTCTGTTCAACTCCATGGGTCAGCGTGTAGCGGACCTCGTGAACTCAACTCTTGGTTCTGGAGAGTATGACCTAACGGTAGACGTAAGCCAGCTTCCAGCCGGCACCTACTACTACCAAATCGTTTCCGGTCCGTTCGTTAGCGAACCACAATCGCTGACAATCGTCCGCTAAGCACACGTCTCGTAGTTATAAACGGCCTCGCATGCGAACGTATGCGAGGCCGTTGTCGTTCGTACTTGTTTCGTTTGTCCTATAGCTTCCTTGGTGTACTTTGCGTGTACGTTGAGTGGGCTAACCACGACCCATTCTGTTGACGCATCCTGTCTCCTCATTGCCTGATTCCTATGAACGTTGCCTTACTTCTACTTGGCTGTCTTGCTCTAATGATACCGGGAATGCTGCTGTACTCACAGGTTCCAGGTACAGCTCCGTGGACGCCTGTGGTGAATAGGCCATTGTTGCCGGTTATCGTGCAGGTTCCTCAACGATTTGCGACTGTCGTCTCCTCGCAGAATATGCCCTTGTCCCTGCCTGATGGTTGGACCGCATCAGTCTTTTACACAGGTAGTGCCGTGCGCAAGGGACGGTTCCTGGCATGGGGCCCAGATTCGACACTATACGTCGCTTCAATGACGACTGGGACAATTGTGGCCCTTCCCGATCGCAATCGTGATGGAATTGCGGACACGGCAATTGTTGCTGCCTCGGGATTTTCAAACGCCCACGATGTACGTTTTTGGCGCGATACCATGTTCGTGTGTGCGGAAGCCGGAGTATTTAGTTTAACAGACGCGAATAAGGATGGGGTGTTCGAAACAAGGCGTACCCGCGTGGACAAGACTGTTCAACCGAATCAGATGGGAGGGAACCATACAACGAGATCGCTCGCCATTGATTCCATAAACGGCTTTCTATTTGTTTCGGTTGGTTCGCGTGACAACGTGGCCCGAGAGAACGACCGCGCGACGATTGAACGATATACACTCGATGGTGGAAATCGTACCATCTATGCAACTGGTGTTCGCAACGCAGTAGGTATAACGATTCATCCTAGAACTGGTGTCCTATGGGCCAATAACAATGGCAGTGACCGAGCAGGTAACGATGTACCGGGTGAATGGGTAGATATCATTCGCGAAAATGGTTTCTACGGCTATCCGTTTGCATGGCACCATCAGACGTTCTTTGATTTTTCCAATGATCCCTATCGCAGGCTTCTGCCGATCACAGCAGATGATTCTGCCAAGGTTGCGTCAATGGTCCCACCAGCCGCGCTCATTACCGCCCACTCTGCACCAATGGCCCTGGAGTTTTCCCATGAAGGCATGCCGCATGGGTACCGACGAGGAGCGTTTATGGTTCTTCGTGGTTCATGGAATAGACAACCAGCGACAGGATCCAAGCTTGTTTATTTTGACTTCGACAACGATGATGACACGATTGCGAATACCGTTCGAGACGTATGTACGGGCTTTATGCTGGACTCCATGGCAAGTCCAGCACGACGATGGGGTCGCCCTGTTGGATTAGCCCTTGCAGCCGATGGTTCTATATACCTCACTAGTGACGACATCACACACGTCATTCTTAAGCTAACGCCTCCACCCTTCGCTACTTCCGTCAACAATGCCTCGACTCACGAACCTCCTCGCCTCTATCCCAATCCGACACAACAACACGTTACCATCGACTGGCCCTACCTGCATGTCGTTCGAGACTATTCCATTGTATCTATGTCTGGTGAAGTACTCCTGAAGGGGGCCTTGCCTTCCACTACCTCCGGTAGTGCTACCATCGATTGTTCCAACCTGCCGTCTGGGCGGATGGTTCTTCACCTTGTAACGGACTCCGGCGCAACGGCTCACCTACCCTTCGTTATTCAACGCTGAAAAGTGTCATGGTGCTCCGTCATGTGGGTGCGTATTTGTCGAGCGATGATCGCCGATGTTCCTGTTCGTGATTCGAGATAGTCCCGATTGATTGCGCCGCAACGTTTGCGCTCCGGCACATCTTGTACCATCGTAGTTAACCAATCCAGGACATCGCTGGCAGACGGCACGACGCGTACACCACCTGCGTATGCAAGCTCTTGCCCTTCCCGTGATTTACGGATGTTTGGACCACAGGCACAAGGAAGACCAAATCCGGCAGGTTCTGCCAAGGAATGAACCCCTGCACCAAACCCACCACCAATAAAGGCAAGATCCGCTGCAGCGTACAACGACAGTAGTGCCCCCACGGAATCTACGACGACATGGCCCCTATACTCATCGGAGCACTCGCTGAATCGTCGACACACGAGTTTCCTCTCAATCTCCTGGAGATGTTGCTTCGTTGGTTCATGAGGTACGAAAACGAGGCGTAATCGATCCAGGCCGAACTTCGTTGCTGCTTGCAGAACAAGGTCGACGTCTGGAGTCCACGAACTTCCAACGACAAGTGTAGGAACATGCACATTCGGAAGAATTGGTGGCCTTGACCGTGCCGTCTGTACAGCTTGATGAATGCGATCGTAGCGACTATCGGCGAGGACGCGAACTGAACGACCAATAAGCTGTTCCAGCGCTACACCATCGGCGGGAGTCACGGCAACCACGTCAGTCAATCGACCATACGTGTCCGCTACCCAACCGCGTGCTCGGGTTGCTGCACTGGGATACGTAGCGTTCACCAGTACCATGGGAGTATTGGCTTCCTCCAATGCGAGGACCATGTTCCTCCATACATCATATCGGCCGATGAGAACTGCGTCAGCGTTCATTTCGCGGACGAACCGCCGCATCGTTGATCGTCCATCGAGTGGCAACAATCGAACGACGTCGACGACATCACGTCGCCGTATCCCGTGGTTTGCTCCCGAAGGGGAGAAGAACGTGG
The DNA here is from genome assembly GCA_025455735.1 of Candidatus Kapaibacterium sp. Lineage (GTDB taxonomy): Bacteria > Bacteroidota > Ignavibacteria > Kapaibacteriales > Kapaibacteriaceae > JALHPC01. The sequence goes on along the minus strand of JALOMA010000213.1, from coordinate 150 downwards.
CAACGATGTGCACGGCCCCTTTCAGAAGTTCAAGAATTGGGATGATTTGCTCGAACTCTCCCATAGAGGCTGCGTGAACCCAAAGTCGAGGCCGGCCATCGCGCGGAGGAATGGCTGCGGGTTGGCTCAACCAAAAGCGACGTTCTGCAA
>JALOMA010000212.1 GCA_025455735.1 Candidatus Kapaibacterium sp. | reverse complement strand
ATCGTATGCAGCTCATCGATGAATAGGATGACGTCCTTGGCTTTCTCCAGCTCGTTCATGACAGCCTTCATGCGTTCTTCGAACTGGCCACGATATTTCGTGCCAGCTACGAGTGCGGCAAGGTCAAGAGTAACGATGCGCTTGTCGAACAACACGCGAGACACCTTACGATCGATAATGCGCAAGGCCAGACCTTCTACGACGGCGGTTTTCCCTACGCCAGGTTCACCGATCAAAACTGGGTTGTTTTTCTTGCGCCGAGAGAGGACTTGTGCGACGCGTTCGATTTCCTTTTCTCGGCCAATGACAGGATCCAATTTGCCTTCTACAGCAAGCTTCGTCAAGTCCCTGCCGAAGTTGTCCAACACGGGAGTTTTCACCCGTTCTGGGGCAGCCTTGGTGCGGCCAGGGCCCTTGTCGGATGATTTGGCTGCCGACGTGCCAGACTTACCGCTAAGGTAGGCGTCCAGCTCTTTTCGCACAGCGTCGTAATTCACGTTGAACTGCGCCAGAATCTGAGCTGCAATGTTGTCTTCGTCACGAAGCAACGATAGCAGAAGATGTTCGGTGCCGATAACGTCCGATTTGTACAGTTTGGCTTCGAGATAGGTGATTTTCAGCACCTTCTCTGCCTGTTTGGTGAGCGGGATGTTACCGATTGTCAACGGCCCGCTCATGGACCGTACGGTGTCCTCCACGGCACGCTTCAGTTTGCCAAGGTCAACGCCAAGATTCTTGAGAATCTTCACGCCAATGCCTTCGCCTTCGCGAATGATTCCGAGGAGGAGATGTTCCGTTCCGATGTAGTCGTGTCCAAGCCGGAGTGCTTCCTCGCGGCTCAGCCGAATCACATCATGAACGCGGTTGGAGAAGTTGCCTTCCATGATGGCACTCGCAGTAAAGGGTTATGCCTGGTAAGACGTAGAAGACGTCCGTCTGTTACTTTTTGGCGAAAAATAGTACGTCCGAAGTCCGTGTGTCATCAAAAGATGTACACATGGACTACGGACGTAACAAGCGTTCTTTCGGTGTGGTTCAGACTTCCCGAACGTACGGTTCAATCTTAGTCAAACAGCCGCTTGACCTTTCCAATCACAGCCGTGAGGTTCGGATGTGTTTGGGCTGTTGCAGGTGCGACAGCTGGAGTTGAAGACTTTGCAGGAGCTTGCGATTTGGCCTTCTTTCCTTTCTTCGTGGGAACGTCGGCCACAGCTTCGACAGTCTTTGTGGTCAGTGTATGTGTGACCACCAGAGGAGCCTCACGGAACTCCACGCGGGCGTCAACATTTTTCACGTCTGATAGATAGCTTTTCAGCGATGCAATGCGTTGGCGCACCAGATCTGGATTCGGGTCCGTTGGGTCAGCCGGGCGCACGGGCTCCGGCGGGGCCACTTGGTTCTTCTTGAGTTTTTTGACAGCTTTCTTCCAGGCGTCGAGCTCCTTGTCATATTGAGCCTGAACCGCAGCTTTTGCGCCAACAAGTTGGTCTTCATCCGGAGCAATGGTGAACACGATTCTCATCTCACCATTTTCAATGATGGACTTCTTTATGGCGTCGACCTCGGCACGGCCCTTTGCGTTCAGTGTGGCTGCATTCTTTTCGAAGAATATTCCCGATGCAACAGGAGTTCCTTCAATCAATGCGCGAACAGTGAAGTTTTGCTTGATATCGGTAAACTTCGTGGTGGCCGGTATCACCAACGTCGTTTCCTTTCGGTAAACGGAATGACCACGGAGAACAACGCGCATTGTTCCCGCCTCATTGACGACGATCAGATACGTGCCATCACTCGAATTAGACTCCAACGAGACGATTTTTTTATTCTGTGCATTGAAGACATCAAGCTTGCAACCGACCGGTTTTCCAGTCACTTCATCCTTGATCGTACCTTCTACCCGAACAGTTGCCTGTTGCGCAAAGAGGGTCGAGACAGCCAGAACAAAGGCAGTCACAGTGGTAGCCACGGCGTACAGTCGTACAATCATCTCCATCAACCTTTTGATGAGTGAAGAAAGCGGGAAATTCCTTCTTTACAGTCGTCCGTTTGGCGTGCAAGCGCATTCATCGAGGCCGCGTATCGCAATCCCGCATCCATGGACATGCCGTGCAGTGACGACAGCATGCCTTTGGATAGTGCAAGAGCAGAAGCGGAATTTGCGGCAATGCGTTCAGCGAGAGCATAGGTTGCGGCTACCAAATCGGCATCATCGGCAACATGCGAGATCAGTCCAAGAGCCAACGCTTCTTCGGCACCAATCACGTCGGCCGTCAGGACAAGCCGGCGCGCCTGCGTGTCGCCTACCTTCCGCAGTAAATACACCATCACGATGGCTGGAATGAAGCCGATCTTTACTTCGCTGTAGCCAAATCGGGCTTTCTCTCGTCCGGCAACAACAAGGTCGCACACGGTGGCCAGACCACATCCACCAGCAATGGCTGGGCCATGAACCATTCCAATAATGGGTTTTGGACATTCGACCATCGCCTGCATGAGCTGCATCAGAGCAGTCGAGTCCGCCAGATTCTCCAACACGGAGTTCGTGCTGATATCCTGGAGATATGATAAATCTGCGCCAGCGCAAAAGGCAGAGCCTTCGCCACGAAGGACGATAGCACGTACATCTGCATGGAGCTGCATGCTTTGTACGGCTTGCATCAACTGCGCGACCATATCGGCACTTAATGCATTGCGTTTTTCGGGCCTGTTCATGGCAATGGTGCCAATGACGCCGTCAATGGATGTCTGAACAAGACTCATAGTCCACAAAGTTAGTGGCCAGTGAGCTATCGAACCACTTGGAGCTGAAAAATCTCCCGACGTGACGTAGCCCCATAAACGGTCTCTACAATGCACGTGTATGGACCAACGGCCAATCCTGTAACGTCGACGGCCGCCCACGATAGCCCAGGCACTGCCGTTGTCGCATCCAGACCGTCAACGTACCGGCCTAAGACGTCAAAGACGCGAATGGTGGCAAGGCCCCCTTCCATGGACTGTATTGGGATTGATATCCACTGCGACGACGGATTGGGGAATGGAAGGGCATTGGGCGACGGCCTCGACTCCTGAGATGTTGATGCCTGAAGCAAGGTGAGTGCGTCTGATATTGTTGTGCCAAACGCCAGCATTAGGCGCAAGGATCGCCGTTCTCCCGGATATAGTGCACCGGGAAATCTCATCCCAGCAACAACGGCGACGTCGTTTTCGTCGCCGTAATGCGATCGACGTCCTCCAAGAATGTCAGCCTTTTGTTCTACCGAAAAGCCCCCATACGTCGTCGTATTGTCGATGCCAATATTGAGAGGCACCCCATCTGTTGAGATATGCTGGACAGCGATTGCAACTACAGGGCCGCCGTCCGATGGTGCAATGACAGTAGTGGTTGCCGAAAGTCGATCAACACGGTTTCGTGTTGGGTCGGCGCCTACGTCCCAATCAAAGAACCATGCCATGGAAGGGTCCATGATGGTGACAGCTGACCTATTGACGAGGTCGACCTGTGTCGTCAGGACGGGAGCGTTGACGTCGGACTCCAATCCTACCTTGACCCTTTGTTCGACGTCGACTCCCAAACGAACGCTATCGGGTGCCCGATCATCCCGAACGATTCCAACTTCCATCTGGGAGTCCAGCAGGCGTTGAATTGGTACGAAGTGGTCATTGGGTGTAACGCGCGTGCCACGGACGTTGTCGACCACTCGGGCACCGGACGCAACCATGATACCACCTTCGTACAGCAGGCCACATTCATCACGATACAGAATGCCTTCTCCCATGTCGCGGCCAGGATCGACTGGGCCAATCCGACCATTATCTCCAATGCTTACAACGAGTGTATTGTTCGAGAACACGGTCCAGTGAGGCACGGGCACAATACCAACCAATAAACGTTGGGCATAGTCAGCTCCTAGGGCATTGCTTCCAGATATCTCGACTTCGATGAACGCCATCGTATCCGTGTCCCGTTGCGGAACACAACGCAGCGTTACGGGCACCTCTACAGGCTGCGCGCTGTCGATAGCCTCTGGAATATCTTCCAGCTCAGCAGTAGCATCAAGGACGGCGATGGAAGCATCGAGGCTGGTAAACCGCAGGTTGGCATTCCGAATAGCGGCCAGATGACTACGCAGGAGCACGGTAACAGCAACGGTGTCGCCGACAATCCAGCGCCCGCGGCGAGGACCAATGACGGTGTCCACGTTGCAGTCCACCGACGGGGTCTGCCGTGGGTCCAACTGTACGAGCGCTAATGGATCGATGCGTCCAGGCAACAACTGCCACGTTCCTGGGTTGCGTTCTGCAATGCTGACGGCAGCACGGCGCGCAAGCGCCACGGCCTGACGAGGGCGCAATTCAGG
>JALOMA010000211.1 GCA_025455735.1 Candidatus Kapaibacterium sp. | reverse complement strand
TGGGAATGGGCCTGTGGGACCCCTCGAGGGTGGTCATCGACGAGGTCGCTGGAATGGCACTCGTCTGCAGTGCGCCTCACGTCTATGCAACAGAGTGGTGGTGTCTTTGCGGCTTCTTGTTGTTCAGGCTCTTCGATATCCGCAAGCCGTGGCCTGCAAATGCTTTCAATCGGCGGCATGAAGCATGGGCAGTTCTTGCCGATGATCTCACTGCTGCAACCTATACCGTAGCGGTCATGCACCTCTGGCTTCTTGGTTTTACAGTCTTCATTGGCGGGGGATTTACGAACTAAGTGTAGCGACAAGCCGCTCCAGTACAGGGTTTCAATACGCCAGTTGGCGTTAAAGCCGCATAAAACCTATGGTTGTGGATAACTAATGCTTGCGAAGGCTTGCAAACACACGATATTTTCGCTGCGCAACCTCTATTTATCAACAGCATTTGTGGGAGTTTCCATGAACAAAGCAGAACTGGTTGAAGCAATTGCTTCCGCCACGCAGCTGTCGAAAGCCCAAGCCGAAGCATCGCTGAAGGCAACGATCGACATCATTTCCGGCCAAATCGCTAAGGGCAACTCCGTTGCACTTATCGGTTTTGGAACGTTCGGCGTATCAAAGCGTGCTGCTCGCAAGGGTAAGAACCCACGCACTGGCGAAGCCATCAAGATTGCTGCACGCAAGGTTCCGAAGTTCTCTCCAGGCGCTGGCCTCAAGGCAGTAGCCAATGGCGAGAAGAAGGTTGCCGCAGCGGCAAAAAAGGCGGCTCCAGCCAAGAAGGCAGCAGCTCCAGCCAAGAAGAAGAAGTAATCAAGCCACGTTTGCACGAGCCCGCCAATGGCGGGCTTTTTTTTTGTCCCTCATGCACGGTCGAGTCCGTACTTTTGCACCCGATGTCTGCATTGCACCTCCTTGATACGCTCAGTCTAACATCGGGCGATATCACGTCGATACTCGACGATGCGCGGCTATTCCTGACGGCAACGGGATTACGGACGTCAGTGCCGCCAACACTTCAAGGTCGGACTGTGACGTTGGCCTTCTTCGAGTCATCAACGCGGACACGGCTATCGTTTGAAGCCGCAGCGAAGAGGTTGGGTGCGGTAACGCTTCTCTTTACGCCAACTGGCAGCAGTGTTGAGAAGGGGGAGACTCTCGGCGAGACGTTCGCAACCATTGAAGCGATGGGAGTTGACGCCATCGTACTCCGTCATGGAGTGAACGGTATCCATCATGAGATGTCGCAGAACACCTCGATGTCGATTATCAACGCTGGCGAGGGTTCGCGAGCACATCCAACGCAAGCCTTGTTAGATGCCTCCACGCTCTTGGAGAGACTACCCATTCGCGCACGAATGGCACCACTTGACGGATATCGCATTGTGATTGTTGGTGATATTCGCCACAGCAGGGTGGCACGTTCAAATGTCGATGTATTCTTGAAGCTCGGGGCAGAAGTTGCCCTCTGTGCGCCTCCAACGCTCGCTCCCGACGACGACACCATGAAGGGTTTGCAGTACTTTGACTGTATCGAAGATGCCTGCAAGTGGGCACATGTCGTCAACCTCCTGCGTATTCAACGAGAACGCATTACTGCTGATATCGTTCCAGGCATTGACGAGTATCGTGAACGATACGCAATGACAACGGAGCGTGCCCAACGCTATCCAGATATCGTCATTACGCATCCTGGTCCGGTGTCCCTAGGTGTAGAAACGGACGCTCGCGTACTAACCATGTCACAATCTCTTGTTCACCGCCAGGTTACCCATGGGGTAGCCGTTCGTATGGCGATCCTCCAACGACTTCTCAACCCACCGACTCCGTAACACGACCATGCCACGACGTTCCGACCTCAACTGTATCCTTGTTATTGGCTCCGGCCCCATTGTTATTGGTCAAGCATGCGAATTTGACTATTCAGGAACACAGGCCTGTAAGGTACTCAAGGAGGAAGGTTTCAGGGTTGTCCTGATCAACAGCAATCCTGCAACGATCATGACCGACCCCAACGTGGCCGACGCGACCTACATTGAGCCGATAACACCTCAGTTTATTGAAGAGGTCATCAAGAAGGAACGCCCAGATGCCATTCTACCTACCATGGGCGGTCAGGTAGCATTGAATGCAGCTGTGGCACTCCATGAAGCTGGCATTTTGGATCGGTATGGCGTGCGGTTGATTGGTTCGTCAATAGAGTCAATTCACAAGGCAGAAGATCGTGAGCTCTTTCTTGCAGCAATGCAACGCATTGGAATGGATATGCCGCGAGGTGGGTTCGTCACAACAGAAGCAGAAGGATTGGCCATTATTGACATCACCGGGTTTCCGGTAATCATTCGCCCGTCATTCACCATGGGTGGAACAGGCGGCGGTATAGCTTACAACATGGAAGAGTACCGCTCCATGCTCAGGGCCGGCTTACTTGCAAGTCCTGTTGGTCGAGTGTTGGTTGAAGAGAGCGTCATTGGATGGAAAGAATACGAGCTAGAAGTAATGCGCGACTCGGCAGACAATGTCGTCATCATCTGCTCCATCGAAAACGTTGACCCCATGGGTGTCCACACAGGGGACTCCGTGACCGTTGCACCAGCACAGACCCTTACGGATCGTGAATACCAGCGGATGAGGGATGCTGCACTGAAAATCATTCGAGAGATTGGTGTTGAGACTGGCGGGTCCAATATCCAATTCGCGTTGAATCCTGCGAATGGACGCATGATAGTGATCGAAATGAACCCCCGGGTTTCTCGTTCCTCGGCGCTTGCCTCAAAGGCCACAGGCTTCCCAATTGCAAAGATTGCTGCGAAGCTGGCGGTAGGATATCATTTGGACGAGATTGTCAACGATATCACCAAACAAACCCCAGCCTGTTTCGAACCATCGATTGACTACGTTGTGGTCAAGGTGCCGCGGTGGGACTTTGAGAAGTTTCGCGAATCCGACACTTCGTTGGGTGTCCAAATGAAATCCGTCGGTGAAGCAATGTCCTTCGGTCGAACGTTCAAGGAGGCTCTCCAGAAAGCGCTCAGAAGCATGGAACAAGGGCGTTTTGGATTTGGATTCGACCGGCCAGAACTCTGTACGCTTGACGTGCCACCAGAAACGGAAATTGCACCTCTGAGACAACGTTTGCGCACGCACACGTCACAATCGTTGTTCGACCTCTTTGATGCATTACGTTTTGGGATGAGAACGGACGAGATTCATCGACTGACGAAGTATGACCCATGGTTCATCGAACAATGCCGAGATATCGTTGAAGCAGGGCAGGACGTCCTTCGCAAGCGCGAAGGAACGAGGGACATTCTCGAAAAGCTCGATGAGGCAACGCTACGTAAGCTGAAAACGTTTGGCTTTAGCGATCAACAGATTGCCCTTCTCACGATGTCTACCGACAGCAGGGTGCGTGCAAAGCGCAAGACACTTGGTGTCCTGCCAGTGTACAAAACCGTCGATACATGCGCAGCAGAGTTCGAGTCCGAGACGCCGTATCACTACTCAACGTATGGTAGCGAAAACGAAGCTATCCGGACGGACAAAAGGAAGGTCATCATTCTTGGAAGCGGCCCCAATCGCATAGGGCAGGGGATTGAATTCGACTATTGCTGTGTCCAGGGCGTCTTTGCCTTACGGCGCTTGGGCTACGAGGCCATCATGGTGAACTGCAATCCAGAAACAGTGTCGACAGACTATGACACAACAAATAGGCTGTACTTCGAACCCTTGACGTTCGAAGACGTCATGAACATTATCGACTTCGAAAGGCCAGACGGCGTCATCGTCACATTCGGCGGACAGACTCCGCTCAAGTTGGCCAAACGATTGTACGACGCAGGTGTGCCGTTGATTGGCACGTCACCCGAAGGAATCGACCTTGCTGAAGATCGTCAACGCTTTGGTGATCTTTTGGATCGTTTAGGGATTCCATGTCCTCCTTGGGGAACGGCACTTTCGGAGGACGAAGCCGTTGCGATTGCTGCCCGGATTGGTTACCCAGTGCTTGTGCGGCCTTCCTACGTTCTTGGTGGACGTGCTATGCAGATATGTTATAGGGAAGAGTCGCTTCGCTCGTACATGGCCAATGCGCTTTCTCAAGATCCAACACGTGCCGTTTTGATAGACCATTTCCTCGAGAATGCGATTGAGTTTGACGTGGACGCAGTAAGCGACGGTACCACAACAGTGATCGGCGGGATGATGCAGCACATCGAAGAAGCTGGTGTTCATTCTGGTGACTCATCATGTGTGCTACCTCCATACAACACGTCCTTGGACCATGTAGACACGATGAAGCGCTATACAGTGGAACTGGCAGAAGCGCTCCAAGTGATTGGACTACTCAACATACAGTTCGCGCTGCAGCATGACCGCGTCTATGTTCTGGAG
>JALOMA010000210.1 GCA_025455735.1 Candidatus Kapaibacterium sp. | reverse complement strand
CCTGCAACATTGTGCGTAAACACGCAGCTGGCAAGTTGTACAGTACTTCTATTGGGCTGGCACACATGCAAGGCACCGGCGTCGAAGGCCGCTTCATTGCGTTGAAAGACGCTGTTGACAATCCATGCTCCCCAGCCAGTGTGGTCCGAAGAGTCCAATACGACGGCACCTCCAACCAATGCACGGTTGCGAATAAACTGGCTGTACTCAATGCGCATGCGGCTGGGCCGTGCAGCATACAGTGCACCACCACGCTCGGCGGCATTACTCTCGAACCGGCAATTGGAAATGAGGGGACAACCTGCTTCGACGAACATACCTCCGCCAGGTCCAATGGTATTGTTGCCCCCCATCACAACGAGTCCATCAATGATCGTTGTGCTGTCATGGTTGCCGGTGAGTTTTATCACGGTATGGGAGTTCTCGGCCCGAAGAGGGTCATCCAAAGCCAGTGCCTGACCATCATTCTGCAGGACGTCCCCCGTGAGAACGGTACGCCGACGCAGCCAGTCCCGATGTTGGCGCATGGATTCGGTACCTTCGAATCCTCCGTAGATCCTCACGCCGGAAGGAATGTCGAATGTTGCCCCTGCCCAGGAGGGCGGCATGGAGGCTGTTTCACCCGTTGGATAGAGTCCTTCAGCCATCCATACTTCATCGCCACTGGCAGCTTTACTGAGGGCATCGCGTAACGTTGTTGCGCTCTGCCATGACTGGCCATCGTTTGCTGACGGGGCGTCGGCCTTGACGAAGAGCGTGTCCGCATGAACGGCCGTACCGCACAGAATGAGGAGAAGAAGAGGAACAAAGATATTCATGGTCATCCCGGAAGAAACAGTTCAATGGCAATGATACGCATTCGAGAAGACTGCATTTGGGAACTTCTGTCTCGGTTGGGTATTCGAAGGGCCGTGCGCGTTATGGTGTAGGCAGAACACCATAACATCCCCCCCGTGCCAGCCCGCTTCGCTTGTCGAGGCGGGCTTTTTTTATGGCCTCCCAACAGCCCACAGGACACCACCATAGATCTGCACCACCATCGCCGTTTCGTTCGTACGGAGGACGTAGATACCGTCCTGTACCGTTGTGCGCCCTTGCTCGATGGTGCCAGACCTTTCCCCCGTCAACGCAAAGAGTGTAGCCGCTTCGACGTTCACAGTTGGTGTTTCCTTTGGTGCGCTTACGGTATTCAGGGTACACTCGTACAGCCCAATGGACGTTGCCAGAACCAATGTTGATGGCGTCAGTGCTATGGATTCGATACCGACGAATTCCGGAATGTCAATCGTTGCCGTCTGCCATTGTTGGCCCCCATCGAACGACCAGCAGACCGCCGAACGTCCTTCGGCACGTCCTGCACTCCACAATACTCCGCCACGCTCAACTGGCCGAACCATATCATCAAGGGGCCTTGGCACCATGGACCAGCTTCGCCCAGCATCCGTTGACAAGCGCAAGACAGGGCCGGCACGGTGGAGCAGGCCAACAGCCGTTGGTACCATCCATGTATAGACGCTGCCTTCATCCAGACGATAGACTTCACGGTTGACCGCAATGGCCGTACCGTCGGACCGCAGGAGAATCATCGACACGCGTTGATCCTCGGTTGTTGTTCCAGGATCAATCGACACCACGACGACGGTGTCCCGCATGACGAATACATCCGACGCAACCAAACCCGGACCATACCACGTCTGCCATTCTCCGTTTCGTCGAATCTGTATCTGTTGTACATCGGCTACGATGGTTCCTCCGCCAACATCCATGGCGGCGATGATTGGCACGAAGGCCTGATCCCGCTCCTTCCGAATATCACCGTCGCGACCTACGGAATACAGGGCGTCGTCCACGAACCAAAACCGCGTTTGTTCACCCGCTCCAGTATGGCCTACGAGCCTTCGGAATGCCATCACTGCCGAATCTTCCACAATGCGTGGCAGCGATGATGTCTCGAACATGGAAATCACAGTGCGCGGCGGCAGACTGGGGCCGCCGAAGGACAACAGCGCCACGGTGGAACCGTTGCCCCGAAGGCCGAAGGCCGTAGCATCGGCGAGACCATTCCCCATCGGAATCGCTGGCGTGAATGTAGTTCCTTCGATGGTGCCTGCCCACGGATAGAAGCCTGGTGCGTGGACGACCAACGTGTCTCCCAAGGCAAACAGTGTGAGACGCTCACTAAAGTCCACAGCCGATAGCATCACCGTCCACCGTTTTCGCTCCGATTCATATCGCCATAGTCGTCCCCGGTAGGACATGACGGGTCCTTGCGTCGTAAGAACGAGCATTTCGGGTTCGATTGCAAAACCTTGGGTCACGGGCATGGCCCAGGTCTCTCTGCGGCTTGCGATATCGGCATAGATGGTATCGGCAACCTGGCGCATCACTGCTGTTGGTACGGCAAACACCCGTCGTACCGCCGGCTGCGCTTGCGGCGTCCACGACGTTGGATTGCATGCGGCTACGCCGCCGAGTGCCCACGTAGAATTTTCGGTTGTCGTGGACTGGCTGCATATCCAAAGCGTATCACTGGAGCCCTGGCCCCCTATCGGAAAGCGCAGGGGGATGGATGTTTCGAACCGTTGGATGAGTTGATACTGGCAGTCAAATGCGTAGACGGCATGGGACGTATCGGCGGCCAGCACGGGAGCCTGAAAGAGATGCACGACGCCATTGGTGGCCAGGAGTCGGCCAGTCACGGACGGCAGCTGCTCCAGGCGGTTCCATGTGCTGCCCCCATTGGTGGAACGATACACTATGCGCTGGGCGTCCAGCACGGGGCCTGCAGTTAGGACGGCGTCGATGGTATCGCGTGTTACGCGGACGATCTCGACGTCCCGCTGCGTCGGATCTATCACAACGCGAACGAAATCCCGCCCTAGCGCTTGCGATGTCCATATCGACGTTGGTGACGCCATCACGAGACCTGCCTGCATTGAATATGGCTGGCCCATCGTTGATAGAGCGGGGGGCAGTGGCAACCGGACACTCTGCCCGGCCGCAGGACTCATCACGCAGAGCAACAGGAGAATCACAATCATGGTACACCAATCAATAAACGATCCTGGGAAAGGGGCCTTGGCACCAAGGGTCCTTCCGTAAACGAACGAAGGCCCGCCAAACGGGCGGGCCTTCGCGATTCTTCAACGCACAAACGCTCGGGATTATGCCGTTGCGCGCTTCCGCGGTGCCTTCCGTGCCGGTGCTTCGTCGGGTTCCGTCTTGGGCAGGATAGCCTCGGGGCCAAAGATGTTACCAACGTCGGAAGCTACGAGCAGTTCTTGATAGGAGCGCAAACCTGTACCAGCGGGGATGAGCTGACCAAGAATGATGTTCTCCTTCAAGCCCTGCAGACGGTCGGACTTGGCAGCAGCAGATGCATCGGCAAGAACGCGTGTTGTTTCTTGGAACGATGCTGCGGACAACCACGATTCCGTCGTAAGCGATGCCTGCGTGATACCAAGGAGCAGGGGTTCGCCGATGGACGGCTCTGCGGGACGGCTCTTGACGGATTCCTTTTCCTTCTTCTTGAGTTCGGCGTTCAATTCCTTGAGTGCCCGCTTCTCGATGAGCTGACCAACCTTCAGCTTGGAATCACCCTTGTCGGTAACGACAACGCAATTCTTGATGAAGTCGTTTTCGTCATTGAAGCGAATGCGATCAATCTGATCGCCTTCAAGGAACTGTGAATCGCCAGCATCCGTCACACGAACCTTTTGAAGCATCTGGCGGACGATCACTTCGATATGCTTATCGTTGATCTTCACACCCTGCATACGGTACACTTCCTGGGTTTCATTGACCAAGTACGACTGTACTTCGTTGATACCCTTGATGTGCAGAATGTCGTGAGGATTGATGGCGCCTTCCGTGAGCCTATCCCCGGCGCGCACTAAGTCGCCGTCCTGAACAAGAACGTGACGACCAATGGGCACAGAGTATTCACGACGCAGTTCACCGTCGAGTGACGTAACGACGATAACACGTGAACCACGCTTTGGCTTCTCGATGGACACGATACCGTCGATTTCCGTCACGGCTGCGGGGCTCTGCGGTGCCCGTGCTTCGAAGAGCTCGGTAACCCGTGGCAGACCACCCGTGATGTCGCGGAGACGTCCAAGGTCCCGTGGCATCTTGACCAGCTTGGAACCAACGGACACGACTTCACCGTCATCCACCACGATCTGGCACCGTGTTGGAATGATGTAGGACTGGATGAGTACGCCATCTTCGTCAACGATTTCGATTGCGGGAGACTTTGTACGGTCGCGAGAGTCGATAACAATCTTCGTGGTGTGACCTGTCTGCTCGTCGATGGCTTCCTTGTACGTAAGGTTCGGCACAAGGTCGCGATAGCGTACACGGCCCGACTTTTCGGTGATGATAACCGAGTTGTAGGGATCCCAGTCATACAACGTGTCGCCCTTCTTCACAAC
>JALOMA010000209.1 GCA_025455735.1 Candidatus Kapaibacterium sp. | reverse complement strand
GACACAGGTGCCGGACGAACCGGCGCAGCAGACGTCCCGGCAGGGGTAGCGCCTATGTGTGGCGGTTGGGAGGCAGATGGCGACGGTGGTGTGGCCGCTCCACCTTCCAGTGCAGTCAGACGGGCCTGAAGCACCCTGATTTGCCGCTCCAATCGAAAGGAACGAGCCAGCGAAACGATGGGCAGCGCAAGAAGAAAGAGCTGAATAAAGCCTAGCATAAAAAAATCAAACATGATGTCCTCGAACTCCCAGAGTTATGCTGAAATATAAGCATGCAACCCCTCCGTGATTCGTGCGTACACGGCGCCCACCGTCGGCGAACAGGTCCCAAAAAAGTCTTCGATCGCATGAAAGCAATTGTACACACGGCATATGGCGCTCCTCTTGATGTTCTGCGCCTCTCTGAACGTCCCATCCCAACCGTATCTGCACGAAAGGTCCTTATTCGCATTCGTGCTGCGTCTGTGAATGCCGGAGACTGGCACCTCGTCCGTGGCGTACCACGTATGGTACGTCTGGCGTTTGGACTTTTCAGACCCAAACACGACATCATTGGCAGCGATTGTTCCGGTGTAGTCGAAGCCGTAGGGGCCGACGTCGAGGGGTATTCCGTCGGCGACGAAGTCTTCTGCGATGCCTCGCTCGTCGGGATGGGTGCCTTTGCCGAATACATTGCCGTACCGGTTGACGTGCTCTGCAAAAAACCACGACACATCTCTTTCGAGGCTGCCGCAGCGCTTCCTGGCGCAGGCGTTACGGCGCTGCAGGGTCTTCGCGACTACGGCCGATTGCACGCTGGTCACCGTGTGCTGATCAACGGTGCCTCGGGCGGTGTTGGCAGCCATGCCGTACAAATTGCCGTAGCCATGGGAGCCCATGTAACGGCAGTGTGCAGCACGCGCAACGTTGACTTCGTGCATGGCCTGGGGGCCCATGAGGTGGTGGACTATACCAAGACCGACATTACAACGTTGCGATCAAGATTCGACGTGTTCTTTGATGGTGCTGCCTATCGCCCCTTCTCTGCTCTCTTGCACCTGGTGTCGGACGCTGGTACCTACGTTTTTGTGGGAGGGGGCACTGCCACCATGGTGCGTGCCATGACGTTGGGACCGCTGGTATCGCGGGCGAAGGGCAAACGCGTGGTTAGCTTTATGGCGCGGGCCAATGCTGCCGACCTTCGGGAACTCGCCACGCTGGTAGAGCGGGGCGCACTTACGTCGCCCATCGACCGATTGTATGCCTTCGACCACACTGCCGAGGCCGTGGCATACGTGGAGACAAACCGCGCCCGTGGGCGCGTTGTTATCGACGTAATGGCATAGTACCGCGGGAGCAGCCATCAGAACCATGCGGCCATCGATCCACGAATATCGATGGCCGCATGATGTTCCTATCCGCTGACCCTGCGGTAGAAAACGTCTACAGAAGTTCCTGTTCGGAGTCTTCGTCCACGCTCAGCACGGACGGATCCTTGAGCAGGGTTACGATCTCGCTCCCCGTCAGCGTCCCGGTCAGCACACCATCCAACCCCTCGATCACCTGCAAGTCATTCACTGCGGCTGGGGTTTCTTGTGCTTCATCGATAACGACGACAACGGCAAAACGCTTTGTTGGCGAGGCAGCAGCGCGTTCGCGCAGCGTTGGTTCAAACGTCATGGTTTACCCTGGGAAGGCTGTTACAAGGTGGCGGCGTCGCAGTTGAGCAATCCAGCACCGTAGGTTATGTCCGTGCCGGGGAAGCCAAGGTCGGAAGCCGTGGTGACAAGCCTATGGCGCACCTGAAGGGGCGTCCAGACGGGATAGCGGCGCCGAATGAGGGCCACACCGCCGGCTACGTGGGGAGCAGCCATGGAGGTACCACTCATGGACTTGTAGGCGTTGGCCAGATGCGTGCTGTTGACGGCCACGCCGGGAGCCGACAGGGTAACCTGGTTACCGGCGCCACCGCGGGAGGAGAAGCCTGCCACCACTCCAGCTTGATTGACGGCAGCCACGGCGATGGCGCCGGGGCTGTTGGCAGGCGCGTTCACGAACGGGAACGACTCTCCAAAGCTGTTGCCCGCAGCGGCCACCACTACCACGCCGGCAGCAAGGCACTGGCTGACGGCCGTCGTATAGGCTGCCACGGTAGGCTGTTTGCTGCCAAGGCTCATGTTGATCACCTTCATGCCATTCTGGCGGGCCCATGCCATTCCGGCGAGAATCCAGCTTAGCTGACCACTGCCGGCGTCGTTCAGCACCTTGACGGCATAGAGGTGGCACTGCGGTGCCACGCCTACAACACCGAGGTGGTTGTGCCGTGCACCAATGATGCCGGCACAGTGCGTACCATGGCCATGCCCATCATTGAAGCTGGCCACTCCCGGCACGAAGGAAGCCCCGCCATAGATCACGAGGTCGGGATGGGCCGCAATGCCGGTATCCAGGACGCCAACCTTGACGCCAGAGCCATAGCTGGCGCGCACCCATGCGGCAGGAGCCTTCACCATGGCAATATTCCATGGCGTGGGCTGCTTGGGCAGCAGGATGGGTGGCTTGGGAATGGGCAGCCGTGGTGGAAGGGGCATGGTAGGGGGAATAGGCAGCCGTGGCAAAGGGCCATCGGGTGCGGGCGTAAAGCGAGCGTCGTCGCCCGATTCGATGGCCCCGAGGAAGTCCTCCAGCCGTGCCCGAAACTCCGCCATGGCGTCTGCATAGGCTTGATAGTAAGCTGTGGTAGCGGCAACTTCTTCGGTGGATCCACTGAAGGTATCAACCACGTCGGACGAAGCGCCATTGCCATGGCCAAGGGCAATGACATCGAAATCTTCGATGACTTCCGCCACGGCCCCTTCCTTGCGCAGGGCATCGGCTTCCTTGTCCGTCATCGTGGTAATGGCAGAGCCCAGCCCCTCAAGGACGTAGACTGCGCGATCATCCAAGGGAGCGTCGGTGGCCAGCATGGCCACACCATCCTGGAGAACGTCGGAGCCAACATGAAGTACGGAGCCAACAGATGCCGTGTCGATGTCGGGATCTGCAAACGTGACGATAAAGGTTTTTTTTGCTGACATGTCATCGCCTCACAAATAATGGGAATGGTACAGTTCTCTCCCTCACCTATGCTGCGATAGGTGTGTGCATGTGCGCTACGAAAAAGGCCTGGCAGATGGCCTTGATGGAGATGACCGACGGCCGAGGTCTGGCACGCCGTGTCTGTCATGGCAATCGGAGGGGTCAACTCCTATGCCGAGGCTATTGCAAATGTGTCATTCGTGGATTTCCCATCCGAGCAACGTCCGGAGCGCCACTCGTGCTGAAGACTCCATGGGAACGGCCATGGACCACCTTCAACGGCGCCAAACTTACTACGTGATTCTACGGATGTCAAGTACTTTTTTTAGAAACTCCGACGATGGAGTCATGTTCAAGGAATCGTAATACGCTGGGAAGCGAGAATCCACGTTTTCGACGAGGCACGACGAAATCATAACGTATGCATCGGCGATTACCATGTAGTAGGGAAACGACACGATAGCCTGGGGTGAAAATCCCAGGTATGCTGGGATGAGGTAGCCTCGTCCCCAAAGTCTGTGGGTAGCCATAACACGCCCATAGGCTCAATGCATGTATTGATTACCGAAGGGGGATCGGAAATCACGTGCGGTAGGACATTGGCGATGTTGCCTCTCCTAAGGAGGTCCGCTGGTGATTGAATGGCGGGGGAGGGCCACATGAAGGTCGGCGAGAGGTATGGACGAAAGACACAACGGACAGACCGATGGATAAAGGGTAGGAAGAAGGTAAGCATTGAATATCTTCAATCTCGCTGAAAAGCAACAAGTTGCCAGGCCAAAGCCTGTGACGAACAAAGAAAAGAATCCATCCTGCTATCTTTATGCAAGACAGCCTTCAGCGAAGAGCTCGGTCAACAGCCGAGTCTTGTGTAATGAATTCCCTGCAGGCTCTTGCAGAAAGTTTGTTCACACTTGGATGACTGCCGAACGATTGCTCGCTCAATTAAAATAGAAGCCTAATTGACTCAATTGAGTCAGTGACGCTAAACGACAATGTATTTCTTATGACTAACACAGCTGAATCGGAACATCTCTTCTCAAAAACCGTTAGCATGCCAAATGCTCGGTCAAGGTACTTAAAAGCGGCATTGGCGAAGCCATACTCAATTATCATGTTTGTTGTCTCATACTTCATTCTAGCAGCTGCAACGGAAGGCGACGTTTGGTACGGATATCTGATGCCTGCAATACCATTGCTAGCAGGTCTTATAATGATAAGACAGTATGTGAAGTATATTTCGTTCGTCAGGCTGTCATCTGACAGACGTTATGAAATCCATCTAAGCAATGGGAAGCAATTCATTGGTAGCGTTGAAAGCCTACGCACCCGTGTTCTGACGAGCGCTACTCTATTCGACTTTGGGTCGATACTTGAACT
>JALOMA010000208.1 GCA_025455735.1 Candidatus Kapaibacterium sp. | reverse complement strand
CGAAGCAACTGATGTGTATTGCTTGCCCCAATATGTTATGCGAGCAGGCACATCAACACCATTGATGACAAATACTACGTCGCCATTAGGACGTTGCACTGTGTAGTCAGTTTGACCAGGGGACGCAATTCGTGGGTCGGCAGGATTCGTTTTGTCATCGAAACAGATATCCCACTTGCCACCTTCAGCGATGAGCTTGACGCCAGCGGTATTGTCCGACCAAACTGCAAGACCTGATCCATTCGTGGAGTTTAGGGACGAGTACAACCTGAACGTACCGGTTCCACGATTGGCAGCTGCCCAGCTTACGGTTGAGGACGCGATGGACTTGGCTGTTCCATTGTAGGCATAGACAACGAAATCGTACACGGTACCTGCCTCAAGTCCATCGATTGTCGTCGATGTGCCAGTTGCAACAGTCTTCGTCAGCTTTGCGGTTGTGCCTTGGGCGTTGTACTCAACTTCATAGCTCGTTGGTGTTACACCCGTTGTTGGTGCTGTCCAACGAAGTCCGATTGTCGTGCCGTTGACCGACTGGGCGGCAAGAGCCGTGGGGGCATTGGGAGCGGTAGCTACGGGATCCGTTGGCGACTCATTCTCGTTACATGCCACAAAGACGAGGGCCATGACGGCCATTACGAAGGCATTAAGCCAGGTGTTCTTCATGTGAACCTCCTAGTGAAACAAATACGTTGATTGCTTTTTGATCGCTTTGTCCTCGACGAATGCAGCAAAGACTCTCCCTACGATGCTGCATATGATCTCAGTACGCAGGGGCAAATATAGGAAGCATGCATCTACGGAGAAGGTGTTCCCGGTTTCCACGGTACGTCACCGCGGCCAGAGCATGCGTTTACAACGCGAGCCGCGGTAAAGAGGTAGTCCGACAGTCTGTTACAATATCGCAATACGAATTCTCCAATGCTGTCTTCGGTAGCCAACCGTACAACGATGCGTTCTGCACGCCTGCAAACAGTCCTTGCTACATGAAGTTGGGCAGCTGCTGGATGGCCCCCGGGTAGGATGAAGGCCTTGAGCGGTTCCAACTCTTCGTCGTGGCGGTCAATCCTACGCTCAAGCTCGTCGATGTGTTCCCTGCCAATCCGTGGAATGGGATAGACAGGTGGTGGGTCCAGTGGTGTTGCAAGATCGGCACCCAACGTGAACAGATCCGACATGGTTAGGGTAAGCTCTGCACGGATGTGATCGGGTACCTCATATGCAAGCACAACACCAATGATGGCATTGAGCTCGTCAATCGTGCCATATGCTTCTATTCGGGAGTGGTCCTTGGATACTCGTGTTCCTCCGAAGAGGCCTGTCGTACCGGAATCACCAGTCTTTGTATAGATACGTGTTGCCATGGTGTGAAAATACGAGAACCACACGTGTTGGTCCCTGCTCTGCACGTCGATGTGCGTATCTTTACCACGTTCCACTTCATTGGTTTTGTATCGTGCCTCGTACACTGTCCATTCTTTTCATTGGCGATGTTGTTGGCTTCATTGGCCACAAGGAACTCCTTCGACAACTTCCAGAGCTCAGGCAACGGTATACGCCGGATTGCATCATCGTCAATGGTGAGAACATCGTCGATGGCAAAGGACTATCCGACAAGGAAGCAGGCGAGCTCTTTGCAGCCGGGGCGAACGTCATTACAACTGGCAATCATATTTGGGAGAATTGGAAGGCGCGGCCACTGTTGGCGTCGAATCCCGCCGTTCTGCGTCCCCACAACTACCCCGCGGAGAATCCAGGCAGAGGTTGGGCAGTCGTTACCTTGCAGGATGGCCGTTCCGTAGGTGTGTTACAGATCCAAGGGCGTGTCTACATGCAGGCGATCGATTGTCCGTTCAAGACGGCCGATGCCGTGCTTCCCAAGATCACTGCGAAAACGAACGTGGTTTTTGTAGACTTCCATGCCGATGCAACGGCCGAGAAGATAGCTATGGGATGGCACCTTGATGGACGAGTGAGCGCTGTTATTGGCACTCATACACACGTTCAGACCAATGATGCGCGCATTCTTCCTGGAGGAACAGCCTATCTCACGGACTCTGGAATGACGGGGCCGTATGACTCTGTGCTTGGTATGAAGAAGGACATCGCGCTCAAGAGGTTCATTCTTCAAACAGCACACAAGTACGAAACGGCCGAGCATGACGTTCGCATATGTGGTGCATTCGTTGTCGTCGATGAGTCCACTGGTAAGGCCCTCTCCATTGAACCCTTCATGATACCCGAACCCACTCGATCCGTACCTACCTGATTACCACCCATTCTTCCCTCGACATGTCCCAACACCATCCAGCACTGCATCATAAGGCGAAGATTCTGTGTACCATGGGACCAGCCATCGCGAGCGAAGACAAAATTGTCGCCCTCGTGAAGGCTGGCGCCAATGCCTTTCGCCTGAATATGTCCCACGGCTCGTACTCAAGTCATGAGCAGTACATTGCTGCCATTCGTGGCGCTGAAGCAAAACTGGGCATCTATCTTCCCATCATTGCTGACTTACAGGGCCCCAAGATTAGAGTTGCAGACCTTGGCGAACGCGACTATTTGACGCTCACTACGGGCAGGGACGTACGCTTGGCGGATATAGCCGTCATCAAGCATATGAAGCTACTGCCCTCCGAGGACCTTATACCCGTTCAGTATCCCACGATTGCCAAGGATGTAAAGCCGGGAGATGAGCTCCTATTCGATGACGGGATGCTCAAGGTAAAGGTTAAAAAGACAGATGGGAACGTCGTGACCGCCTTGGTTATCCACGGTGGCCTTCTGAAGCCCCGCAAGGGCATCAATCTGCCGAACATCAATGTTTCCCAACCAGCCTTGACAACGAAAGATCGTGCCGACGTACGTTTTGCTATCGAACAAGACTGCGACTACGTGGCTCTCTCCTTTGTCCGTGAAGCCGCTGATGTTGAATCCGTACGTCGATACATCGCAAAATATGGTGGCTCTCAATGGGTAATCGCCAAAATCGAAAAGCCAGAAGCGCTCACGAATATCGAAGCTATCATCGATGCTGCCGACGCCGTAATGGTGGCTCGTGGGGACTTGGGAGTTGAAGTTCCATCGGCTACCGTGCCGATTGTGCAAAAGAAGATCATCAAACTCTGCAATGCAAAGGCGAAGCCTGTCATCACTGCAACGCAAATGTTGGAGTCCATGATCAAGGCTCCTCGGCCCACTCGAGCTGAGGCCAGTGATGTTGCGAACGCCGTGCTTGATGGTACGGATGCCGTTATGCTCTCGGCTGAGACATCCGTTGGGGCATATCCAGTGGAAGCCGTGCACTACATGCGTACGATCTGTACCGAAGCTGAACACGAGCTTATCAATGATGGACTTCTGCACAATCCGGATACTCCGCATTATGATCCCAAGGAGGCCAATACGGATTCGATTGCCATGTCGGCTGCTCGCATAGCTGAGGAATCACGCGTTAGTGGAATCGCAACCTTGAGCTATTCCGGCCAAACAGCCCGACTCATCTCCAATCGACGCCCGCGCACACCAATACTGGCCATCACGACGATGCGCAGCGTTGCCAGACGAATGGGCCTGTTATGGGGAACCATGGGCGTCGTTGTCGATACGATTACCACGACCGATGAAACGATCGAGTCAATTAAGGCCCATCTTGTACGCGACAAGTACTTCGCACCCGGAAGCCTCATCGTTTTTACCATCGGCAGACCACTCGTGGGTAGAGCACGTACAAACATGCTTTCGATAGAATCTCTCGAAAAACAACCCTGACACGCCTTGCCTGCTTGGATAGTATTATGTAGTCTTCGGCCGTGACGTCTCTGCGATGTCACGGCCGTTTTCCTATCCGGAAGACCGCATAAACACAGGCGCAATGACATTCCATACGTCAATCTTTGTTGGGAAGTATAGTTAAGGAACATATGTTCCTTTACGCTTTGCCGAAAAAATCACAGCTGTTCTGATGCCCCTAAATTCAGGGTATGAGCAATACACAGAAGTGGTCATTTGCGCTATACTGGATAGTAGGTTTGTGCTGTGGATCGATTACGTCTCTCGTACCGATTTTCATGGACCAGATTACGGCCGACTATGCATGGGGACCATTAGCAATCGATGCGGTTTCACTTGGGTCGCTCATTCAATCTGCCTTTTTAGGTGGTTGGGTACTTGGCGGTGTAACAAGTGGCATCCTTGCAGAACGTATGGATCGTAATCGTGTTCTCTTCCTTTCGGTCCTTGTTGCGGCAGTGTCCACGGTTCTTTTGGGCCAGACGTCGAGCCCTACCATGCTCATCCTTTTACGAGCGGCTGCAGGTATAGGTACTGGTGCGTCAATGGTAGTGGGAATGACGTTGGGAGCTGAGTCCATTTCAGAGACAAAGCGCCCCCTATGGATGGGCTTGCTTGCCAATTCCTTTGCAGTAGGACTGATGGCAAC
>JALOMA010000039.1 GCA_025455735.1 Candidatus Kapaibacterium sp. | reverse complement strand
ACTTGCCCCTTGGTCAGCGGCGTTTTTCCACCAGTGAGCTTGACCGTTACTTCGTAGTTCTGGCCTGTCGTCTTTCGAGGCTTGCCAACAACGGTGACTTTGTACGTTTGTCCAGTTCGCATATCGCGCACTGTAGAGTTTGTCACGGAAGCAGTAACATCGCCAACGTCTGCCCGCTCATCTTCGCTGACTTGAGGCGGTCTGATGACAATTCCAATGACCTTGAACTCGGCAGAGTTTTGGTCTGAAATAGGCTCTGCACGAAGGTCCGTTGTCACAATCATCGGCCTTTTGAGGCCAACGTCGCCTGAGCCACTGAAGAGCTCTACGACGTCCCCAGAAATGGGATCCTTCCATGCAACGGTTAGCGAGACCTTATCCGAGCCAGGCGGTACGATGACCCTGTCGTTCGGCCCGACGTTCAGCTTGCGAAGGGGCGCAATTTGATTGCCGCCACCAAAACCGAACTGCATCATGAATTGATCGGGAGGAATCGTGCTTCCCGACGATGGCTGAACCACGAGCTCCATGGCGTCGCCCCAGGAAGCTTCCAGAAGGGAGTTCACCTCTTCGGCATTCGTGATGCTTGCATCATAAACGTAAACAGAACACTGCACCGGCTCGGATGTTTTACCGCCGTTGGTTTGAACGAGTTCAAACACATAGGGTTCTTCTCGTGGTTGGAGATTTCCTGCAACAGGGATAACGAGATCCTTGCCTACCCATTTTGTTCCGGCCCCGCCACTCGATGACGTAACTGCCCCGCCTGCAGCAACCGAAGCGTTCCCGGGATTCTGCTTGAAAGAAGTCTGACCGTTCGCCGGTGTTACGGACATTGGCAGCGTCAGCTTCGACAACTTGCTGAATACTCGGACGACAGGGCGAAGGTCAGCGATCTTAGGATCGGTGATTTGGGGTTGCGGCTTGAGCACGCGGATATTGTATTCGATCGCACTCTTGTTTTGATCGAACGTACCAGAGAGACCTGGAGTAACGAGCTTGACAATGTAGCCATAAAGCTCTACCTTGGACCGGACGTCTACTTCTGTTGCTTCTTCCTTGAGTTTACGAAGGGCGTCTTCGAATCCGTTAGGGTCTTGCACCGCCATTTGGGCAGTAGGCAGACCTGTGAGGTTTTTCTGCAATTCATCACGAACCTTCAACAGGTCCTTTACCTTCAGCGTAACGGTACCAATGTTGACCTTTTGCTCCGGGTCAATGTCCATTGCCCCGTCCTTGTTATAGACGCCAAGAATTTTATTTGCCTTTGACGTAAACCGTAGCTTATACCAACCTTCGTCCTTGGGCTCGAAGTTGACGGAGAACACGCGCTTCTTTGCAGCCTTGTCCTTCAACACTTCGGTCTCGGCCTTGTTGTACATGAACTCAGCTTCTTGCGTCGAGCCTGGCTTAAAGCCCGTTGCAGATGGCGCATTGTACTTGGCATCCAACATGAACATGCGGAGGTTATCAACGAGTGCCTTTGGATCAGCTTTATGCTGTTCGTACACATTGTTGATTTGCTGTTCCATCTCATCAATATTCAGCTTCAACTCTGTTTCACCCCGCTTGGACCAAGCGGAGGAGTCTTGGGGCACCATTTCGTCCGAACCGCCTGATGAAAAGAGAATTTCATAGCGGAGGTCAGACACATTGGCCAAGCGAACGAATCGCTTCAGTCGCTCCAGATAATCAGCAGGCTCTTCCGACTCCAATTGACGCAGCGATGCGGTTACGTCCGTGACGCCAACCTCGATGAGGTAACGACGCTCCGCTTTAATGTCCACTCCTCCAAAAATCTCCTTGACGTTGATCCCAGGCGGCGGAATGGTGATCTGGTCCTGGGGACGTGTATTGATGCCCTCCGACCCCGCACCAACCTGCAACTGGGAGAGGATGCTCTCCACGATGCGCATGGACTCTTTTTGCTTGGCA
This sequence comes from Candidatus Kapaibacterium sp., assembly GCA_025455735.1. Lineage (GTDB taxonomy): Bacteria > Bacteroidota > Ignavibacteria > Kapaibacteriales > Kapaibacteriaceae > JALHPC01. Next base: position 13,936 of record JALOMA010000039.1, on the reverse strand, counting down.
ATGAGGTGCTCTTCGGCTTCGTCGCGCTCCACGATGATGATCAGGAGCTCGAGAATGACGGCCAAATAAAGCACGAAGTAGACTTTGCCTGCTCCGCCCTTAGACATACTTCCTCCGTTGCGATACCGCGTGGATGTGTTCGATTGTTGTATTCGGGTCGGGTATCAAGATGGCAAGCATGTCCCTGGCTGGTGATTTCATCCTTGATCTGTCCCTGTCCTGTTCCGACGTTCTGTGGTACTCTTTCTTGCTGTGGTGACGCGAACGGGAACTCCAGCCGGTGCAGGGCTGGAGTTCCCGCTTGTTTTCACCGCACGCGGTTCATCGTTGCGTTCTATTATTTGGCGCTAACGGTGGTTTCCGGTGCCGATGCTTCCGCTTTGGTGGAGGCATCTGTCATCTTCGTGTTCTTTCCTTTGCTGCCGCAGCATGAGCCGCCCGCTGCAGCCTTCTTGGCCGACATCTTGGCGCCTGCAGCCGTAGAACAGCTTGCGCCATCCTTGACGTTGCTGACAGAGGCTGACTTGGTGGCACAGTGGTCGCCGGATTTCTCCGTGGATTCCGCTGCTTTGTCGCCCTTGTCGGCCACCTTGGTTGCCTTCACCGAACAACAGGAAGCCTTTTTGGCCGATGCCTTTTCATCGCACTTCACACCAGCAGTTGCCATACTGGCACCGCCGACGAGCATCAGTGCAGCTGCAAAACCGAGGATTGCCTTCATCGCTGTGTCCTTTCGTGTATCATCCGTTCCATCGGCAAGGAAGGGATAGCCTTGCCAGAGATGTTCCAAATTATTCCAATCCCGAACATTCTCCAAAGAAAAACACCGTCCGACACATCATGTTACCGAATGTCTCGCATGGAGCTGTTCTTTCTGGTCGGTAGAATAGCCCAAGGAACGCGAATTGGTGCCGAGGGCTGGTATGTACAACGTCATCAACCACATCATTCTGCAAGGGGCCGTGGCCCCACGACTAGCTACAACCAGTGGTTGTTCCACAGTCATCGCAGACGGTACAGGAACCATTGCGCCGAAGCCGCGAGCTTTGGCAGTTACTGCACTGCTCTCCGGTGTAGCCCAGCTCCTTGGGGTCCGGAGCACTCCGCATTCCTTCCGTGGTCTCCGCCATGGCGGCAGGACCCCTTGCCAGAACGGGCGTGGGTGCCGGCGTAAAGGCAGGAACAGTGGAGGTGGCGGGCTTGACCACTTCATCAACGGCAGTGACATGAACGAAGTCCTTCCGGCCAAGGTAGTCGTACCCCAGAGTACGGAAGACATAGTCAAGGATCGACGTGGCATTGCGGATGGCCTCGTGGCCTTCCACGAATCCAGCAGGTTCAAACCGTGTGAACGTGAAGGTATCGACAAGTTCGTCCAAGGGGATACCATACTGCAACGCCTTGGACACCAGTACGGCAAAGCAGTTCAAGAGGCCCTTGAACGACGCCCCTTCCTTGTACATGTCGATGAAAATTTCGCCGAGTGTACCGTCTTCGAACTCACCCGTGCGGAGATAGACCTTGTGCCCGCCGACGGAAGCTTCACGGACGTAGCCGTGGCGCCGCTTGGGGAGGCGGCGGCGTTCCGCGCGGTGATAGACGCGTTCCACGATCCGATCGTAGACGTCCTTGGGGCCCTTTGTTTCGTCAATGGTGTTTTCGTCTCCCAGCATAACGACTTCGTCGAAGTTGTCATTGCTGGCATTAAGCGGCTGCGAGAGCTTCGACCCATCGCGATACAAGGCAATGGCCTTGAGCATGAGCCTCCAGGAGGCGACATGGACAGCTCCGACTTGTTCAACGGTTGCCTCTGCGGGCATATTGATGGTCTTGCTGATGGCACCGGAGATAAACGGCTGTGCAGCAGCCATCATACGCACGTGCGCCATGTAGTCGATGTACCGTTTGCCCTTTCGGCCGCACTTGTTCGCACAGTCGAAGATGGCAAGGTGTTCATCCCGCACGTGAGGTGCACCCTCCAGCATCATGGTGCCGCAGACGTAGTCATTGGCAGCTTCGATTTCGTGAGCACTATATCCCAGGAAGGCAAGAAGGTCGAAGCTGGCGTCGTTCAGGTCTTCATCGGAGACGCCAACAAGCTTCAAGGCATCGTCTCCAAGCGTCCAACGGTTGAAGACAAAGCGGATGTCGAAGGCCGAGTCCAGCGACGCTTCAAGGGCATCAATGGCAGCTTCGGGTATTCCTTTGGCTTTCAGCGAGGCGCGGTTGATAACGGGGCAGCCGGATAATGTTCCGTGACCCTTACAGTACTTCTCGACGTCATCAATCTGCTGTTCCGAGTAACCAAGGTTGCGGAGTGCGGCACTCACGGACTGGTTGACGATCTTGAAGTAGCCGCCACCAGAGAGCTTCTTGAACTTCACGATGGCAAAGTCCGGCTCGATGCCCGTCGTATCGCAATCCATGACCAATCCGATAGTGCCAGTAGGCGCAATAACGGTCACTTGGGCATTGCGATAGCCGAATTCTTCACCCAAGGCAAGCGCGCGATCCCACGCGCCGCGCGCCGCCTCGAGCAAATCTTCGGGACATTCCGAGGCGTCGATACCCATCGGAGCGATGGTAAGCGCTTCGTAGTCCCCGTCCCCAGAGTGATATGCTGCACGCCTGTGGTTACGAATGACACGGAGCATTGCGTCCCTGTTGGCCGCAAAGCGAGGAAATGGGCCTACATCGCGAGCGAGTTCGGCCGACGTTGCGTAGGATTCACCAGTAAGAACTGCGGTGATGCCCCCTGCCACGGCAAGGGCCCGCGGAGAGTCATAGGGCACACCCATAACCATCAGCACGGTGCCCAGGTTGGCATAGCCCAAACCGAGCGTGCGATAGTCGAAACTTCGGCGTGCGATTTCCTTGGAGGGAAATTGCGCCATCAAGACGCTGATTTCCAGTACCACCGTCCATATCCGTGCCGCGTGCCGGAAGTCGGCAATGCGGAACGTTCCCGCCTCCGCATCGAAGAAATGAGCAAGATTGAGCGATGCAAGGTTGCAGGCCGTGTCGTCCAGGAACATGTATTCCGAACACGGGTTGGAGCCATTGATGCGGCCGTCGTTCGGACACGTATGCCATTCGTTAATGGTAGTATCGAACTGCAAACCAGGATCGGCACACTTCCAGGACGCAACGTTGATTTTCTCCCACAGATCACGGGCGCGTACGGTTGTACGCTTTGTTGTATCGGTGCGCCAGACGAGGTCCCAAGGGCCATCGTGAACAACGGCATCCATAAAGGCATTCGTCACCCGTACGGAGTTGTTGGAGTTCTGGCCACTCACGGTGAGATAGGCTTCGGATTCGTAGTGGGTGTCGTACGTCTGGAAATCGAGCGTCGTGAATCCTTGTTCTACCAGTGAAAGGGTGCGCTTGATATAGCTATATGGCACACCTCGGTTGAGGGCTTTTTGTATCAGCAGACGAAGCGTCTCGTTGTTCTCCACGGCGGCACCGCGAGCCATCGCTTCGCTCATGATCGCTTCCAGAAACACCTTTGCAATCTTCGATCCTGCAACAAGGGCCGCTACCTTTTCTTCTTCGCGAGCCTTCCACTCGATGAACTTCTCGATGTCCGGATGGTCCACATTTACGATGACCATCTTTGCCGCACGGCGTGTGGTTCCGCCGGACTTGATGGCTCCGGCTGCACGGTCGAAGATCTTAAGGAAGCTCATCAATCCAGACGAAACACCGCCACCGGAGAGGCGTTCGCGTTCACCGCGGAGAGAGCTGAAGTTGGAACCCGTGCCACTGCCATACTTGAAGATGCGTGCTTCGCGCGTAGCCAGGTCAAAGATCCCACCCTCGTTTACAAGGTCATCTGCAACACTCTGAATGAAGCAGGCATGGGGCTGCGGATGCGTGTAAGCATCGCTGCTGCGCTGCAGCCGCTTGGTATCGGGATCAACGAAGTAGTGCCCCTGGGCCGTACCCGTGATGCCGTACGCAAAGTTCAAACCCGTATTGAACCACTGCGGAGAGTTGGGTGCTGCCATCTGCTTCAGCAGCATGTATACCGTTTCGTCGTAGAAACTCTGGGCATCCTCTGCCGTGTCGAAATATCCATGTTGCTCACCCCAACTCCTCCAGCACCCAGCGAGACGGTGAACGACCTGCCGCGCCGAGCGTTCAGGTCCAAGGACAGGCTCACCATCGGCACCAACCACGGCATTGCCGTCGGCATCCACAACCGGCACACCGGTCTTCCGGAAGTACTTTTGCGCAAGAATGTCGGTTGCCACCTGGGACCACTGTTGGGGCACTTCGATGTCGTCCATCTGGAATACAACCGTACCATCGGTGTTCCGCAACATGGACTGGCGCTTGGAATAGGTGAACTGCTCGTACGGGCTGGTGCCCGCCGAGGTAAATCGACGCGGTATGTGCATGAACCCTCCGCACGTGAATGTTACAGGTCATTTCCCCGACCACACCGCTGTATGTCATTCATGTTCCGCGCGAGTTCTCTTCCAACGATACGTCCCTTATGCTGCTGGGAGGCCTTTGTCCGCACGGGTCGCCGGGGGCCGCCAAATTAGGACAATGGCCACGCCGGTATCAACCCGAAGCAGTTCGTGTGTAAAACTTCTCCTGCTCGAACAATCCGACGCTCTTTCTGCCCCGGGGGATCGCCGTGTGGAGCCTATTTTCGTGGCATGGATCAGCCCAACGTGTTCGACATCACGCTTTTTTATGCCATCAACCATGGCTGGACGAATGGCATCCTGGACACGCTGTTTCCGATTCTTACGGACGTCCGGTGGTGGCGGCCGGTCTACGTCATCGGCCTCGTGGCTCTGTCAATCTTTGGCGGACGTCGCGGAAGGCTGTGCACGCTTGCTCTGGTTCTTGTGCCGTTGATTTTGGATCCTGCATCATCAACCTTCCTCAAAGAAACCATTGGACGCCTTCGTCCATTCGACGTCCTGCCGGACGTCATCAGTCGGGCTGGCGCCAGCGGTGGATCTTTTCCCAGCAACCACGCCTTGAACAACTCTGCAGCAGCCACTATTCTGTCGCACATGTATCCGCGGCGAACCCTGCTCTGGTGGGCGTTGGCAGTGCTGATTGCCGTGTCGCGCGTCTATGTTGGCGTGCATTGGCCCACGGACATTCTTGCGGGAACAGCATTGGGCATCCTTGGCGGCCTTGCCATTCTGGCTGCGGTTACGGCTTTCACGCGCATCCTCCCCGAGGAGTGGCGGCAATCACTCCCTACGGTCTAATCGCTCAACTGCCTTCAAGCCACTGTAGGCCGCTCCTTCCAGCGTGGCAGGCAGCCCGGTATTCGTCCAGTCGCCAACAATTTCCACATTGGGAAAGGGGCCTCGGACCAATGCTCGCAGGGGATGTACCTGCGGTGTTGCAAGGAAGGTAGCGCGCTTTTCCTTGATGACGACTCCGTGAAGGCAGCGGACACCTTCCATGGCAGGAAAGAGCTGCCGTAGTTCAGCATCGCAGGCAGCAACAATGTCGTCCTGGGAGCGTGTCACCAGCGCACTTCCTGCACTAATGGTGAGAGCCACGTGGCCTGGGAAGCGCTTTTCGATGGCTGGGTCCGTACGCCCCAGCGCTCGCCTGTTGAATACCCACTGCGTCGTTGTACCGAGTGTTGCGGCAAAGTCCACATCACACCATGCGCCATCATACCACAGGTAGACGCTCACGATGGGCGAGAACTCCATGGTGCGCACCAACTCTGGCAACAATCCTGGGAACAGGCGCTCCACTGCTGGCGGCTGACAGGCTACGATCGCCGTATCGAACACGGCATCCTGGCCATTGGAGAACGTTGCCCGCACCGATGTGCCATCGCTGGAAAGATGCTCCACGGACGTGCTGCAAAGAACGGTGCCACCGTGGGAGGCTAGCAGGCTTGGGAATGGTTCCACAAGGGCGGACAAGCCATCGGCTGGAATATAGATTCGACTGTCATCGCGGCCGGAGCCAAAGAAAGCACGATTCATGACCGTCACGAGCAGCGAGGCGTCGGCCATGTTGATTGGGGCATTGACGGTTGCCAGGACAACGGGCTCCCAGAACCTCTGTATGGCACGCTCCGTCTGGCCGTATCGCTGGAGTAGTTCCAGGCAAGTCAGCCCGTGCCCCGTGGCACGTCCCCACTGCATGGCCATGGCCAGGCGTAGGATTGGCCAGAGATCGGCCCTGGATAGCTTTGACAAGCGCAGCAATCCAAGTGCCACACCGGCCTTGCCGGGCAGTTGGGAAGCGTCCAGCACGTCGCGCCCCGAGGTATCAACGAAGGCTACTCGCAGGGCCTTTTGCTTGTGCAGAAGGGAATCGGTACCCATTGCCCGCAGGGTGGACATCATGGCTGAATAGCAGCCCATCAAGACGTGTTGGCCATTGTCGATAACGTCGCCCGTCACTTTATCGGCAAACGATCTGGCCCTGCCGCCCAGGTAGGGGCGCTCTTCCACCATGGTGACGTGCCAGCCGGAAGATGTGGCTTTCACGGCGGCTGCAATGCCGGCCCAGCCCCCTCCCACGACAAGCATGGAGCGGCGGCTCATGACGGTGACGTCCTTTGCACGGCAGCGCGCAGGGGAGCAGCATCCCACGCATGGTCGGTTGTCGTATGATCGAACGAAAGATCTGCCTTCAGCAGTTGCTCCTGTTCTTCGATGGCGGCCCGAACGCTGGCAACGTACGTTTCGCGGTTGCGCCGGTGCTGCACCAGGTGGCGCATTGCAGCTTCGTCGTATCGGCGGAAGGCCTGGGCAGCACGTGTGGCGGAGTGGGCACGTCGGCCAAGATATCGCAATGCATCAATACCCAGGCGAATGCTGGTGTCAAGGTGCTCGCGGTACGGATTCTCCACGCCATGGTCCATAAGCTCGTACGCATGAAACCGGTGGCGAGCCCGCACCAGCAGACGCAGATGTGGGAAGTGCTTGCGAACGGTTTCAACGAGGGCGATGGTGACTTCAGGATCATCGATGGCGATGATCATGAGCGTGGCATGTTCGGCACCGGCAGCAAGAAGGAGGTCCAAGCGCGTGGCATCGCCATAGTAGACGCGGAAGCCAATGCGGCGTAGTAGGTCGACGGTATCGGAGTTGTGGTCAAGAACGGTAGCCTCAACACCATTGGCCCGCAGAAGCCTGCCCACGGTGCTGCCGAAGTGTCCGAAGCCAGCGATAATGACGGGGTGGTGTTCGTCAATGGCATCGGCTTCACGGTCATCCTTCTGCGGCGTCCCGATCCGTGGTAGAATCACGCGCTGGAGCACCAGCATAAGGATGGGCGTCGTGGCCATACTCAGTGCCGTGACTGCCATAAGGACGGAGACGATGTCGGCGGGTAGGATGTTCTTTCCACCGGCAACGGTGATCAGAACAAAGGCAAATTCTCCTACCTGACTCATACCAACGGCCACGAGCAAGAGCTGGTCGGTGGCCAGTCGAAAGCTGCGGGCGACGGCAGCAAGGACGAGACCTTTCACCAGCAGGATGGCACCGACGATGGCTATCATTTCGCCGGGACGCGTTTGAACCACGGCAAGGTCGATGCTGGCACCAACGGCCATGAAGAACAGGCCCAAGAGCAATCCCTTGACGGGCTCCAGGTCGCTTTCCAGCTCGTGGCGGAACTCGCTGTTGGCAAGAACAACACCAGCGATGAAGGTGCCCAGCGCTGCGCTGACTTCAACAAGCGACATCAGGTATGCAATGGCAACAACAATCAGCAATGACGATGCCACGAAGAGCTCGCGAAGGCGGGTGCCCGCCACAAGGCGCAACAAGGGTGCAACGCCGAAGCGGCCAAAGACAACGACCACGCCAACGGCGGCGAGCACGGCCAACGTCTGGGCCCATCCAGGAAGATGAGCAACCAGCGAGCCGTGGTGTGCGCCCCCACCATCCCCAGCTAACGGCGGTGCCAGCAGTGGCAAGATGGCAAGGATGGGAATGACGGCTACGTCCTGGAACAACAGGACGGCAAAGGATGTGCGGCCAGCCCGCGTCGAAGAAAGGCCTTGTTCTTTCAAGGATTGCAGGACGATGGCCGTGGAGGACATGGCCATGGCAAGTCCCGTAGCCACGGCCGCCTGCCACGAAAGGCCTGCCCACGTGGCCAGCAGGCCAACGGCCACGGCCGTAGCAACAACCTGCCCTGCACCGGCACCAACAACAAGCGACTTCATGCGCCAGAACTGCTTGGGGTCCAGTTCGAGCCCCACCAGGAACAGCATGATGACGACGCCGAATTCGGCCATGTGCATGACGTCCTTGCCTTCTTCACCGATCACTCCCAGCAGAGCAGGTCCAACAACGACGCCAGCGGCGAGGTATCCCAATACCGAACCCAAACCGAGGCGTTTGGCTATCGGAACACAGATCATGGCGGCTGCCAGGTAGGCTATGGCTTCAATCAGGAATGACGTTTCCATGCACCAGCCCTCTCAAGAAGTGTTGATAGCGATTTGCGTGGCCTTCAATTTCGTTGGCGCTCAGCTGGTGGGTGCCATGCACGACGAAGACCTCGCCATAGTCCATGCGGCACAGACGTGCCGTTTGCTCGAATGGCCATAGGTATTCGCTGATCGTGTGCTTGTTCCTGCCTTCGTGTTGATAGGCCTCTTCGGTGCCGCCGGAGGTCACCACCTGGAAGACTTGTTTGCCATCGAGGGCATTGCCCCCCGGACCATATGCCCAGCCAAATTCCAGGACAAGGTCAATCCACTGTTTTACCAATGGCGGTGCCGCATACCAGAAGATTGGATGATGGAGAACCAGAACGTCATGTTCCCGAAGACGTTTCTGCTCGCGTGGTACGTCGATGTCGAAGTCGGGGTACTCTTCGTACAAATCGCAGATGTGTACATTCGCAACGGCCCGCGCAGCCGCCAGCAGGCGAATGTTCACACGCGACGACTCCAGGCGGGGGTGGGCAAAAAGAACAAGAACGGATTTCATTACAGGCAATTTAGCAGGATGGACATGGAAGCCCCACAGACGATTCAATGGGCTGATTTCGAACGTGTTGAGCTCCGTGTGGGCACGATCGTGCGAGCAGAGCCATTTCCGGAAGCTCGCAAGCCTGCCATCAAATTGTGGATCGACTTCGGCGATGGCGATGAACGGCCATCAAGTGCTCAGATCACGCATCATTACACACCGGACACAGTTGTAGGCAAACAGGTTGTTTGCGTTTGCAACTTCCCACCACGGCAGATCGGACCATTCATGAGCCATGTTCTCACCTGTGGTTTCATCCTTCCCGATGGGTCCGTTCGTCTCGCTATTCCCGACGGACCAGTACCCAATGGTACGCGTATGGCCTGATCTGAACATCTTCCTTCGTATATTGCGAGCTTATCATGCGGAAGTGGCGAAATTGGCAGACGCACCAGACTTAGGATCTGGCGGGGCGACCCGTGAGAGTTCGAGTCTCTCCTTCCGCACAACGTTTTTCTCTACGCTCTTCTGACGAAGGACCAACACTTGGAACGTACCGTCCAGGAACTCGACGGCGTGCGCCGTGAAGTACGTATTCATCTCACGCAATACGACCTCAAACCCCACTACGAGCAGGCATACGTTCGCGCTCAGGCCTCCATCGAGCTGAAAGGCTTTCGCAAGGGGAAGGTGCCAGTGGCGATCATCAAGCAGCAGTATGGCCGTGCCATCGAAGCAGAAGCCTTGGAGACCATTGCCGACAACGAGTTTCGCTCGTTTGCTCAGGAGAACAAGCTGAGCATCGTGGGATCGCCTGCGCTGACGGACATTCAAAAGGATCCCGACGGCGTGACCTTCGTCATCGCTTACGAAGTACTACCCCAATTCGACCTTGGCGAATATCGCGGCCTTGTCCTGAATAGGCCCGTTAAGACTGTCGACGATGCTGACGTTGATCGTGAAATCGAGCGCATCTGCTTGCAAAATGCGTCGTTTGAACCTGCACAGGAGATCACGGACGAGATGTTCGTAGCCACGATTACGATGCAGGACCTTGACCGCGAAACGTCCATGCCCATCATTGGGGCGGAATCACGCGAAGCCAAGGTATTTCTTGACGACGACCAGGTGGACATGCACTTGCGCTCCTCGCTGCGGAACACGAAGGTTGGAGACAGCTTTGCCTACGTTGCCGAGACCGAAGACGAGGGCCAAACGCCACCCAGCTATTACGTGACGGTAACGGAAGTCAACAAGGTCGTTCCTGCCGAATTCAACAATGCCCTCGTCGAGCAGATCACGGGTGGTCGCTTTACGACGACCGAAGAGCTCCGCGAGGACATCACGCGCCAGCTGACGGCCTACTTCGAACAAGCAGGACGCGAGCAGATTGAAAACCAAATCGTGGATTTGCTGGTGCAAGCCCACGAGATCACACCGCCTGATTCGTTGGTTCACAACGTCGTTCACCAACTCTTCGAAGACTTCAAAAAGCGCAATGAAGGTGCCCCTGGCTTGGAGAAACTGTCGGCGCATGACTTGGAGCCCCAGTTGAAGCCAACAGCCGAGCGTATCGTACGCTGGGAGTTGATTCGCAATCGTATTATCGAGGCCGAAGAGCTTCGCGTTGAAGAATCCGACATCGAAGCCGCAGCGGCCCGCTATGGCCTGCCCGCAGACCAGCTGCGTATGGTCATTCGGCAGAATCGCAGCGTCATCGACCAGTTGCTGGCCGAGAAGGCTATCCAAACCATCGTAGACTACGCCGTCATCAACGACGTCACAGTGGACGCCGAATAACGGCGTCCACTTCATCCACAGCGGAGTCCCCTTCCCATGAACAACTTCACCATACCCTACGTCATCGAGCAGACAAGCCGTGGTGAGCGTTCGTACGACATTTTCTCGCGGCTGCTCAAGGAGCGCATCATCTTTATCGGCACAGCCATCGACGACACGGTGGCAAGCCTGGTGATTGCACAGCTGCTTTTTCTTCAGAGTGAAGATCCAACGAAAGATATTTCGCTCTACATCAACTCGCCTGGCGGTGTGGTAACGGCTGGATTAGCCATCTACGACACCATGCAGTTCGTTAAACCAGACGTGTCGACCATCTGCGTAGGCATGGCAGCATCGATGGCCCAAGTGTTGCTGTGCGCTGGCGCCCACGGAAAGCGTTTTGCCTTGCCCCACGCGAAGATCATGATGCACCAGCCCCTTGGCGGTACGCAAGGGCAGGCGTCGGACATCGAGATCTACACGAAAGAGATGTTGCGCACGCGCGACACGCTGTACGGCATCATCAGCCGCCACTCCGGCAAGGACTACGAAACGATCAAGGCAGATGCCGATCGCGACAATTACATGTCGGCCACGGATGCACTCAACTACGGCCTCATCGATACCATCCTTGAGCGCCCTGCCACGCCAACAACCTGATTTCCATCACTGCACACGCTCTCCGAGGGTAGGAGCATGACGACGAACGACCAAACCGGCCACCCGGAAGAACTCCATTGCTCCTTCTGTGGGCGCAGCAGCCGCGAAGTAACCAGCCTGATTGCAGGCAAGGGCGTCTACATCTGCGATATCTGTGTGCAGAACTCGGTGGAGATCCTTCGCAAGAATCAACCGGCAGCTGCCATGGGCTCCGACATGAAGTCGCTGCCCCGACCCTCCGAAATCAAGAATCAGCTTGACACGTACGTCATCGGCCAGGACAAAGCGAAAGAAGTCCTGGCCGTTGCCGTGTACAATCATTACAAGCGCATTCAAGCCGAAGACTTGGTGAGCGCATTCGACGACGTTGAGATTGAAAAGAGCAACATCCTTCTGCTTGGGCCCACTGGTACAGGCAAGACACTCCTGGCGCAGACCCTGGCGCGCATCCTTGACGTTCCCTTTGCCATCGCCGATGCCACCACGCTGACGGAAGCTGGCTATGTTGGCGACGACGTCGAATCCATCATCGTCAACCTTCTCCAAAGTGCCGATTACAACGTCGAGCGCGCCGAGCGTGGCATTGTCTACCTGGACGAAATCGACAAAATCACTCGCAAGAGCGATTCTGCAAGCATTACGCGCGACGTCTCCGGCGAGGGCGTTCAGCAAGGCCTGCTGAAGCTTCTCGAAGGTACCGTTGCCGGCATCCCTCCCAAGGGTGGAAGGAAGCACCCCGAGCAGCCCCTGATCTACGTCAATACGCGCAACATCCTGTTCATCTGCGGAGGCGCTTTCGAGGGCTTGGAACGAATCATCGCAAGACGCAAGCGTACATCAACGATGGGCTTTACTGCCTCTCTCACGCAGTCCGTGGAAGAGTCACCCGAGCTCCTCCTGGAAGTAGAACCGGAAGATCTGATGCGCTTCGGATTCATCCCTGAATTCATCGGCCGTCTACCAGTTATCACGGCGCTGAAGCCTCTCTCCGACGAGGCGATGCTTGACATCCTGACGAACCCCAAAAATGCCCTCGTCAAACAATATCAGAAGCTCCTTCTACTGGAGGGCATTCAACTGGAGTTTGAACCAGGAGCCCTTCTGGGCATCGTACAACGCGCACGAAAGCGTAAGACAGGGGCCCGTGCCCTGCGTGGTGTTATGGAAGAAGTCATGAATCCCATCATGTACACCCTACCAGATGAACGCAGCGTCCGTCGCTGCATCATCACCGCAGACGTCGTCGACAACGGCAAACCGCCCGTGCTCGAACTTTCCGACGCCAAGCGTTCACGCATCAAGGCATAAACCAGCGCTACTACCACTCTCGCATTGTTAGCCAATAGGAGTGGCCGTACGCCCTTTGACGCCACGATGCAATGGCGACATGATCAACGCAAGTAGCTCTCGGTAAAAACCCGCAACGTTACAGCTTGCGAGTGGAAAGGACTATCGCTCGCAGTTCGTCTTCACTTGCGTTCATTGCCCACAGAGAAAACTCAATGGAACCAACTTTCCACGTCGCAATCATTGACTCTGTTTTTGAGTCGAATTGAAAAAGTACCCGGTAAGCACCAATTGTTCGCTTCTCGGACCTATATCGACCTGCCAACGCTTTCATTCCGTCCAGTAGCGCCATCGTGTTATCCCGTTTCCCCTTCTTATTGACAGCAAAGGCGAGATATTTCGATCCCGTTGCAGCCGACTCTACTGCAATCGATTTCAGGGAAGAGCTCCCATTGAATAACGACTCTTCCGTATCGACACGCCTACCAGGAATACTAATGGCATACCGTTTGCCTACATCCGTTAATATTTCGAAGCGACTTGATTCCGCCTTTGATACGGCAGGACGCGGAATCTGGAGGGTAGAATCACTGTGCACTGGTTCAACCATCCACCCCCTCGCCTGCAATTGAGCGACAATTCCCTCAGGTCCCATCAGCCGACTTGGCTCAACAATTGCGAAGACAGAGGAAGTTGCAGCCAGCTTCTCGACGGAGTCCACGATCCACGAATTCATCACACGAAATGCTCTTGCATAGTGGCTGCCAATGAGACCACGATGCAGAGCTTCGCCTACCCTTGAGGGACTACCGTCGTAATAGGCTGAAATGACAGCTTCCGACAATGCTGCAATAGCCCGTGATCCTTTTTTCACTTCGAAATCTACAGCAGGCATTTTTCCTGCATACCATCGTGCTCGTAGAAGCAGAGAATCACGATGAAACAGTCCGGTCGTCTTCAAGCCATGCTCTTTCCCCAGCTGAACCAAATGTTTCACCATTGGCATGCCGTAGTTGGAGGAGATATCATTCACGTCCGAGCCCTTGACACGAACCTTACTATCAACATACTTCGCAATCTCCGCAATCCTGGTTGAAATAGGATTCACCAGGGCCATTTCTGCATTAATATGCTCGACTTGTTGCTGAAGACGTGCATCGAGAATATCCAACTCAGATGCCACGACGGAACATGCCTGCATGGATGAGAGAACACGGCTTCCTACTCGAAAGACGCGTGCATCCCTTACATCGAGGGCACCAAAGAGATAT
>JALOMA010000207.1 GCA_025455735.1 Candidatus Kapaibacterium sp. | reverse complement strand
GATATGCCTGTGACTATCATGGCTCCGGCAGGCGCCCCAACGCCGAATTCGTAAGCGACGAAGGCCGCGTTTGGATTGTTGCCACGCGTACTATTCGTCCCGGCGATGAAATCTTCGTGGACTATGGCGATGAAATGCACCGCGCCATGGGAATCAAATAATCGGGAATTCTTCAGCGCTACCAATAGCGAATCGTCAGGGTTACGGTGGCCTCGCGGCCGCGATCGTCCATGCATGTTACCGTATGGGTGCCACGTTCTGGCTGAAAAAAGGCCGGCTGTCCTGCTGGTGCCGATGTCGTAAACACACCGTTGACGTACCAATAGACCGTTGTGGCATCATCGGGCACGCGGGCCGTCAGGCGTACCAGCTTTTCGCCGTTGCGCTCCAGCACATATTCAGCGCCCTCCGTTGGGGCTGTGATGGTAACAAGGCCCCCTTCCTGTTTCGTACAACCGTTATAATGTGGTGGTGGGGTGCGTAAGGCCACGGCATTGTCTCGGTAGTAGGCCAACAAGGCCGGCGAAATCGTCTCGAACCATTCGGTTCGATATCCCTTTTGCGGTGCGCACGTAGCACAGAAGCTTACGGAACCGTCGTTGGCAACAAGGACGGGACGGCGGTGTGTGCAGCGTTCTGCGGATGAAACGCCAGGGATGAAGAGGTCCAGGGTGCGATCATGGCAGGAATCGGAGGGCAAACGGCCCGAGACGCTGCAGACCTCGCGTTGATCGATCGTGGCAGGCTGTTGAAGCCAACCGGCGTCGGCAGCACTGCGGTCAATGGCGTGGACGATGTCCATCATCAGCGGTGCTGCACAGGTGGCGCCGGTAAGCTCGGAGACGCCCCGGCCGTCGAAATGCCCAACCCAGACGCCAACGGTAAATCGGCGGTTATAGCCAATCGTCCAGGCATCGCGCCGGCCGTAGCTCGTGCCCGTCTTCCAGGCAATCCGTGGTATTCGCGCTCCGTCCGTGACCTGAATGGCGAGGTCGGCGGGTGGTCTCGACAAGACTTCCGTGATGGCCCATGCAGAGGCTTCGGATATCAACCGACGTTCCTGTGGCTGCGACGTCCTGGGGAGAAGTGTTGGCGCAATCCACATGCCCTTGCGGGCGAACGCTGCATACAGGGCCGTCAGCTCGTCCAAACGAATGCCGCAGCCACCCAACACCATGGAGAGGCCTACATCCGAGCGTTGCCTGGATGTGGAAGCAGCGCCAGCCCGTGCCAACGCATCCACAAACCGGGGCACACCCAACCGCGACAGTACCGTAACGGCGGGAATGTTCAGCGATTCTGCCAGGGCATCTTCCATGGTAACGGAGCCACGATAGGTGGCATCGAAGTTCTGAGGTGCGTAGCCGTTGATGTTGATGGGCACGTCGTCCAGGCGTGTCTTGGGTGTCAGAAGGCCAGCGTCCATCGCCAAGGCGTAGAGGAGAGGTTTCAGTGTTGACCCCGGCGACCGGATGGCGCGCACACCGTCGTTTGCACCCAGGTGCAGAACGTCGGTGGCATCTGCGGAGCCTACCGAGGCCCGAATTTCTCCCGTTGCATTGTCGATGATGATTGCCGCGGCGTTCCCGATGCCCTGAATGCGTAGCCGCCGCACATGGTCGGCTACGAGCGTTTCCACCTTCTCCTGCATCGACCGGTCCAATGTTGTCCGAATCACCAGGCGTCCTGGTAGCGCACGCTGCAATCGCACGGAAGCATGCCATGCCATCCGTGGCGTTGCACTGCGCCGTAGGGTAAGGGGCTCTGCCACCGCATCGGCCACGAGGGCTGGCTCCAGGATGCCACGGCCCTCCAGAATGCGTAGCCAGCGGTTGCGTTCCGTTATCAGAGGGGAGCCGGCTGCGCCGGGGCGCAAGGAGGTGGGGCGGTTTGGCACAATCAGCAGGGTGACCATTTCAGCCGTGGACAACTGCTTTGGCGGACGCTCGAAATACAGGAGCGCCGCCGCCGTTACCCCCTCGATGTTGCCGCCATACGGAACCAGGTTCATGTAGAGCGTCAAGATGTCGTCCTTTGACAGATGAAGCTCCAGCTGAAGGGCACGAAAGGACTCCACCACCTTGGACCACAGCGTTCGGGGCCGTGGTTCCAACAACCGAACCACCTGCATGGAGATCGTAGACGCGCCAGACATCCGGCGGCCTGTCGAAAGATTCGTCCACAGGGCGCGAACCATTGCCAGTGGATTGATGCCAGGATGCCAGCGAAACCATCGGTCCTCCTTGGCAATGAAGGCTTCGCGCAGCTCCGGAGACATGTCCTCCAGTGCGGCAGGGAATCGCCATCGTTGATCAGACGAAAGAAACATGGTCAGCACTTCGCCATTCCTGTCGGTCACCATGGTGGACGGCGGCACGGAAACAGGTACCGGAAATGAAACATCGGCCAGCAAGAAGAGTACAAGCAGCCCGCCGATGGCACGGCGCATGGCACCAGCTGGAGCGGTCAGCACGGCGCCTACCCTGTCGGCCACCGTCCGGATGAATGGTATGATCTGCATGATGAACGGCGAAGTTACGTGCAGGCTGTTTGCTAATTTCGCACGTCCCAAACAAGGAGCACCACTATGGGCGCGAAGTTCGTGTCCAATAAAGACGAGACGATACCATTGTTCAAGAATCCCATTCTTGAATATTTCTCGCACATCCACCCGCTGACGCCTGTCGTCGTCTTCGTACCAGTCGTGATCGTCATGATGTGGATGTCCGTCTCCCATGTGTCCATTCTGGCAACCTGTGCAGTATTCGTGGGTGGCGTGGTGTTGTGGACGCTCATAGAGTACGTGATCCATCGATTTGCATTCCATATCCATCCTACCTCCACGCTAGGTAAGAAGGTCCACTTCCTTGTGCATGGAATACATCACGACTATCCTCGCGACTCTACGCGCTTGGTAATGCCCTTACTGGTAAGCGTACCGTTGGCATTACTGTTCTTCCTGGTTTTCCAGGCTGTTGTAGCACCCTACCATTGGGCATTATTCGGAGGATTCATTGCGGGCTATGTTGCCTACGACTCCATCCATTATGCCACGCATCACTGGACCATGACGGGAAAGGTTGGTAGGTTCCTCAAAGAGTATCATATGAAACATCACTACGTTGATGACCACACGGCATATGGTGTAAGCAATCCATTGTGGGACTATGTTTTTGGCACGGTGCCCGAGTGGGCACGGCGCAGGGCCACACAGACGAAAGGTAACCATGGCACTCACTAACGAGCGTATTCTGTCCGTAGTCAAGAATGTGGCTACGGTTGTCGATACCATCAATCACCACGGCGACTTTACCGTTGTGGTGCCAGCCAATAACCTGATCGACGCATTGACGGAGCTGCGTGACAATCCGGAGACGTCCTTCGAACAGCTTGTGGACGTAACTGCAATCGACTGGGCGCGCAGCCCGGACCGGTACGATGTCGTCTATCTGCTGTACTCCATTACGCACAAGACGCGCGTACGCATCAAGGTGTCGGCACGCGAAGATCGGCCCCACGTGCCCACTGCCGTGGACGTCTATGAAAGCGCCAACTGGTACGAGCGGGAAACGTATGACATGTACGGCATTATCTTCGACGGCCACCCCGACCTACGCCGCTTTTACATGCCCGAAGATTTTATGGATGAGAACGGCGAACCACTGTATCCGCTACGGAAGGACTTCCCCCTGATGGGTATACCAGGGTCGCTGCCGCTACCGGATAAGTTAGGTAGTACCAATACCTACAAAAACTGACCCCAAAACGCACGAAGGCGGACTGTTTAGTCCGCCTTCAGCCATTCTATGGCATCATCTACGCTGTCTTTCAGCTCGAAGAACTGCGCTATCTGCGAGATCGCCAGCAGTTGCTTCACCTGATCTTGGAGTCCAGCAAGAATGGTAAAGCCTTCATGCTCTGCCATCTGACGGCGCGCCAGCAGAATTGCCGATAGGCCCTGCGAGTCGCAAAAGTGCACTGCTGATAGATCCATCACCAATGCCTTCACATTGGGCTGGCAAAGGATCAACAGTTCGCTCTTGACGTCGGGCGCATTGGAGCTATCCAACACTGGTTCCTTGAGGGTAAACACGACCAGTTCGTCGTCCTGCTCAACGGAAAATCGCATGTTTGGCTTTCGTATGTTCGTAGTCACTATCGATTGGAAATACCGTCATGCAAATCGCTTTCGATGAGAATTTCATCGAACTGTGGGGACATCAAAGCAGTAAGACTGACGGCACAAATTGGGGCAGAGTATGTCGATTGAATTGTTTACCCCGTGTAGATGAGACATTTATGCAGTTGAATTGCATACGCAAAAACCATAAGATGACCTGTTGATCTTTCGTACAACAAGTGAAACTCGTGTACACGTGGTTTATGGTATTGAACTTTGAAGTGTCGTGAAACAAGGTAAACGAATGGTGTATGTGAGCTCTACCTGTTGCAGACAGCA
>JALOMA010000038.1 GCA_025455735.1 Candidatus Kapaibacterium sp. | reverse complement strand
CCTATGAACGCATCGGGCCCAAGAGGAACGTCCAGAACCACCAAGCCAAGAAAGAAAAGCGTCCAGATGAGCAGGTAGGCAATTGAGTAGGGCAGCATCAGGGATAGCAGGGTACCCATTGAAGCATCCGAACGGTAGCGGCGCAGGGCAACCAGGATGAGCGGTAGATAGCCCATCAAAGGAGCGATCATATTGGTAGACGAATCGCCAATACGATAGGCTACCTGCGTGGCCTCTGGGGAGATGCCCATGAGCATGAACATCGGCACGAAAACAGGTGCCATGATAGCCCATTTGGCTGAAGCCGATGCCATAAGCAGATTGATAAACGCAGCAACAATGATGAAACCCACAAGCAGGACGGGCCCTTCCAAGCCCGCTTGCCGAAGGAAGGCCGCACCGTTGACGGCCGTGACGGTGCCCAGGTTGGACCAATTGAAATAGGCGATGAACTGTGCCATCACGAAGGATAGCACGATGTAGCCGCCCATCGTGCCCATGCCGTCGCCAGCCATTGCGGCCAGATCCTTGTCAGTACGAATAGCACCAGTCACCTTGGCATATACGGCGCCAGCAACGAGGAACAGCAGCATCAGGATAACAACAATGCTCTCCTGTAGTGGCTTCAGGGTGTTTTGCTCATCGCGGAGGATGGCGTGGTCGGGAATGGAAAGGGCAAGAACAGCACCGATACCAAGGGCAAAAGCAAGGCCCGAAGCAATCAAGCCCTTGCGTTCTATTGCCGTTAGTGGTTCCGAATGGGAAGAATCGTTGGAAGCCTGTGGTGTGCCCAGGCGTGGTTCGACGAACCGCGTGCAAACGATGGTTCCGATGGCGGTAAGGAGGAACGTGGACGCAATCATGAAGTACCAGTTGGCGGCGGCACTGACGGTATAGGTCGGGCTGACAAGCTGTGCGGCAGATTGCGTCAGTCCACCCAAGAGCGGGTCCAAGCTCGTAATACTGAGGTTGGCACTGAAGCCACCAGCGACGCCAGCGAAGGTAGCGGACAGGCCGGCGAGTGGGTGCCGGCCAACGCTTTGGAAGATAACCGCACCGAGTGGAATCAGGACGACGTATCCAGCATCGGCCACGAGGGAGCTGTTGACACCAGCGAACACCAATGTGGCCGTCAGCAATGGTTTGGGAACGGCATGCACCGTGCGTCGCAACAATGCGGTGATCATGCCGCCGCGCTCGGCAATGGCGATGCCAATCATCGTTACCAAGACCATTCCCAAGGGCGGGAACGCCGTAAAGTTCTTCACGGCCTCCGTGAACATGCGGCGGATGCTCTCGGCACCAAGAAGGTTGACGACGGACACGGTCTTACCGGTGCCTGGGTGCGTTACCTGTAGGCCTGCCATTGCGCCAAGTGCAGAGGCGGCAATGACGAGCACAGCAGCCGCCAGGAAAAGCGTGATGGGGTCCGGGAGCCTGTTGCCGGCACGTTCCACGGCATCCAGGAAGCGAAGGAAAAACGATCGTTTCATGGATGCCAAGATACGCCCTTGGCGCAGGAATGACGTGGTAGTTTTGCAGCATGACACTTGCTGACGCATATCGTAGAACATTGGATAGCATCGCCGCGGCAGCTGAAAGCGCCGGCAGGCAGCAGAGCGACGTGCGCCTTCTGTTGGCGACGAAGACGGTGCAGCCGGATCGACTGCGGGAAGCCGCGCTGGCTGGGGCGCGCCTCTTTGGCGAAAATCGCGTCCAGGAGGCCTTGCCCAAGATCGAGCCACTCTTGGATTGTGATATCGAGTGGCATATGATTGGCCACCTGCAAACCAACAAGGTGCGTGATGCCCTTCGGTTTGCATCCTGCATTCACAGTGTGGATCGTGAAAGCCTCGTGCTGGCTTTGCAAAAAGAATGCCTCCGTCTAGGCCGAACCTGTGACGTCCTCGTTGAAGTGAATACGTCCGGCGAAGCAAACAAGCATGGAATCGCTCCCGACGACGTTGGTCGACTTTTGGACGCCATTGCAGCCACTCCCGAGCTTCGCCTTCGGGGATTTATGACGATTGGTGCACACAGTGACGACGAAGGTACCGTACGCGCCTGCTTTGCTTCCCTACGGCGCATATCGGAACGCGCAACTGCGGAAGGACGTGTGACGGGCGGGCCACCCGTGCTCTCCATGGGCATGAGCGGCGATCTTGCTTGGGCCATCGCCGAAGGTTCGACGCTGGTGCGAGTAGGCTCGGCGATATTCGGACAAAGGGAGTAACACATGCATCATTTTGACTTTCTCGACGACATAGTCCTGCTTTGTGCTGCCGCCGTAGCGGTTATCCTGGTTTTTCAGCGGTTTCGGATACCGCCCATCATCGGACTCATTACGACGGGTATTCTGTTGGGACCGTCGGGCGCAGGGCTGATCACGCAGGATGAAGTCATCAGCACGCTTTCGGAGTTGGGCGTCATATTGCTGCTCTTTACCATTGGCCTTGAGTTCTCGCTGGATGATTTGCGCAAGCTCCGGCGGATTGTACTCATTGGTGGTCCGCTCCAAATTGCCCTCTCCACGCTGGCCATAGGCGTGGGGGCTTACGTTGTTTCGTCATGGATTTCTCCGGGTACAACGTGGCAAACCTCTGCGATGATTGGCCTGGCGATGGCCCTAAGCTCTACAGCTATTTGTACAAAGCTTCTGAAGGACCGCCGAGAGATCAACCTGCCCCATGGCAGGGCCGTGCTGGGTATTCTGATTTTCCAGGACATCGCCGTAGTTCCGATGATGATCATCGTTTCCTTGCTGGCGCCTGGCGCAACCAGTGAACCGTCCGAGATTGCCTTGAAAATCGGTACCATGATCGGTATTGGCGGCGGTCTCACGCTGGCCATGAGGCTCCTGCTGCCGCGGCTGGTTCCCTTTGTAACGCGAGTCTCGGCACCAGAGGTGCTGATCTTGGGTGGCTTGGCGATTTGCTTTGGAGCAGCATGGCTGACGTCCTTGGCGGGAATATCCATGGCCTTGGGTGCCTTCATTGCTGGCGTAGCGATTGCGGGGTCGGAGGAAGGGCATACCATCGGACGAGTTCTGGAGCCCATCAGGGACGCCTTTACGAGTGTCTTTTTTGTGTCCGTAGGTCTTCTGTTGCACATCACGTGGGAGTACCTGCCGATGAACATCGCGTCGGCGCTGGGTATCCTGGTGGTCAATGCCATCATTGTGGCACTCATTCTGATTGCCTTGAAGATTCCCCTTCGGGTGGCACTTATTGCAGCCATCATTCTGGCGGAAGTGGGGGAGTTCTCCTTTGTCCTGGCTACTGCTGGCCGCGACTATGGCCTAATAGACGAGCTAGGCTTCCAGAACATGCTCGTATCCATCATCATTACCATGATCGTAACTCCTACGCTCATCACCTTTGCCCCGCGCATTGCTGAAAAGGCCAGTCCAGCGTTCAATTTCGTCCCCTTGGTGCGGTGGTTGGGTAAGCGAGGTGCGGAGGACGCCCATGTGGACGCAGACGTGGGACATGAAGAAGATGCGGAAG
This sequence comes from Candidatus Kapaibacterium sp., assembly GCA_025455735.1. GTDB lineage: Bacteria > Bacteroidota > Ignavibacteria > Kapaibacteriales > Kapaibacteriaceae > JALHPC01. The sequence goes on along the minus strand of JALOMA010000038.1, from coordinate 12,442 downwards.
TGCCGGTGGTTTGTATCATTGGTGCTGGTGTTCTGGGAACAAATGTAGCTCGTGTGTTGGACGCCACGGAGATTCCCTACAGGATGCTGGAATTGAACCGCGAAGCCGTCGTTCGGCTTCGTGCCGAGGGGTTCCCCGTCGTTCACGGAGACAGTACGAACCGCCACGATCTGGACCACGTGGGAATTGCACGGGCCCGCGCTGTTGTTCTCGCCATCAGCGATCAAACGGCCCTTGCCCAAAGTGTGCGAGCACTGCGTGCAGCACGGCCGGATATCCTCGTGATTGCACGTACACGGTATGCCCTGGCAGCCGATAGTGTAGCCCATGCTGGTGCAGATATTGTGGTTACCGAGGAGTATGAGTCCAGTATTCAAGTGTTCATCAATCTGCTGGAGCATCTTGATGTGGCCCCCGACGTTATCCAGCAGCAGGAGGACATCATGCGATCTGACCATTACGGCCTACTGGGCCGTTTGACAAAACACATATGACCTCACCCACCATCCAGGCCGACTACCCAGTCGTTGCTATTGTTGGTGCAGCTGGTGCCATGGGCACAGCGCTGCACCGCCGGCTGCGGGATGCCGGCTTCGTCGTTCATGCTTGTGACAAGGCCCCCTTCACCAAAGACGGTGTGGTTAGCGTGACGATTGAAGAAGCCCTGAACGCGTCTGCAGTCATCGTATTTGCCGTGCCCTATGGCGTAGAGCTGCTCCTTGCCGAAGAGCATTCCTTGCGCCTGCGCGGAAAATTGGTTGTGAGCATGACGAATCCTCTCAACGCAACACTGGATGACGTTGTAACCCCCGACCACGACAGTGCTGCCGAGCAGCTCGCACGGTTACTACCGGAGAGTACCGTGGTAAAGGCATTCAACACGATTGGATTGAATGCCTTGTTGGCTGGGGGCGGGAGCGATGCCTTTCTGGCAAGTGATGACGAAGCTGCAGCAATGCAGATAGCGGCCCTTGTGGAGCAGTTGGGGTTTCGTCCGCTCTATGTCGGCAGCTTGGTACTCAGTAGGACGTTGGAGCGAATGGCAGCGCTTATCATAGGAGTTTCCATGCGCTACGGGTTTGACGGATCGGTTGGTTGGCGAATAGTGCATGAATAAAAATGGCGGCCACTTGGGCCGCCCTTTGTACAAGATGCAGATAGACTAGCGGTTAGTTGATGAACAACGATAGGGTAACTGCTACGCTACTGTTGCTGATCGAAAGATCACCTTGGCAGGATGATATGGAAGCTCGTGTTCCCATGTACATGCCAGTCGAAAAGGACAATGTTTCTTCACGTCACCAGCAACGTCCGAACCCGATATGGACACAAATCCAGACATTAGACATTAACCGACGACGTTGATGTTGGCAATGATCAGTCGAGACAGTGGAGCAAGGTTGATACGTGATCCGCTCATCGTCAATTTTCGAACGACGCATATCGTGGGCTTGAGCTGCGCCCAACACAACGAAGCGCGTGTATTTGCAGGCCAATACGCCAAGTTGCAGGTTGCTTCCAGGATACAGGGAGCACGTTCTGCTGCATAATCAACAACGATGTTGCAATTGGCTATATGGTTCGACCGCGCACGAGTGCAACCCCATCCACGCTGGCACGTACGTGCCGCGAATCTGTTATCCAGGAAGTCCCCATGTCCGTTTTTCTCCTCGCTATCACAAGTGTAATTCTTGTTTCCGCCACGGTGGCCCATACGCAAACGACGCTTTGGACCGGCACCGTGCGATCATCAGCGAATGGGGAGGGCCTGGACGGGGCTGGTGTTCGCGTACTTGGAACCAACAAGGGAACGTATACGCGTTCGGGCGGACGCTTCCGTTTGAACCTTCCCACAGCGACCTATCGCTTGATTGTGCGTTCCGTGGGGCATGCCGACGACACGATACGCGTGACACCTGACAATACAACCTTGGACATTGTCCTGAAGGAACTTCCCTCTCGCGGGCGCATGATGACGGTGACTGCCGATATATCGGCCGAAGAAGTCATTCGGCGAGCCATCGAGCGAAGAAAGGAGAATGCCGACCGCATTCAGACGGCGGTGTTTTCCATTTACTCCAAAATGCGTTCCAACATCGGTGTGGACGTTCTTACGGAGGCCGACACATCGAACAGCATCCAAGAAACCTTCGCCACGGTGTATGAGCAGCGTAAGCCCAATCTGAAGAAACATACCGTCATTCGCTCGCGACGCCAAACCAAGAATATTCCAGCGGCTGCCAACCTTACGGTGTTTGATGACTTCTTCGACTTTACCACGGATGAGCTGAAGCTCTTTGCGACTACCCTTACGACGCCGCTCGGAAAAGACGCTTTGGACGACTACCGATTTACGATGCAGGAGCGAACGATGATCGGTAAGGACTATGTCTACGTCATCAACTTCGAGCCGAAGTCGAGGCTCTTCCCTGGCTTTGAGGGACAGCTCTCTATCATCGAACGGACCTACAACGTTGTTCAGGCGCGCTTCGCGCCAACGTCGGAAACGGCGCTGCCATTCATCAAGGGGCTTACCTTCGAGCAACGATACGAACGCACACCCGACAGCATATGGGTGCCTACCTATCAGTTCGTGACGGGCCGCTTTGACGCGAATATCCTTACGGGGCTGGCCTCCGTAGGCGGAGGAATCGCCGTGCAGGCATACGTCACCGATGTGGCAATCAATGGGCCCATTGCCGATTCCATCTTTGCGCCCAGAAATGTGATTCCGAAGGACTCCATGAGCGTCTTTGGCGAAGACGAGGGCCGTAAGACAGGAACCATTGCCATCGACGACGACGTGTACACCACGGTGGTCGACGATGCAGATTCCGCAAAGCCCGAATTTTGGGATCGTACGAGTGTAGCTGAGCAAAGCGATGAAGAGCGCGAATTGTACCGTAAGGTGGACAGTATCGAGGCCAACAAAAAACCCAAACGTCGCGACGACGAACAGTCAGCCTTTGGTTCATCGGGTGGCCTGTTGTCGTATCAATTCGGCCCGGTAGGTGTTGCCATTGATCCAATCATTACTCGCACTACCGTGACCAACTGGCTGTATGGAGCCGATGCGAAAGCCACGGTAGGCGACGTTGTCGTGCGAGCCATCGGGGCGCTGGGCGACCGCGAGACGCAAGTGGGATCGGTGGGGGCAACGTGGACGCTGGCGCTGGGCAAGGAGTCGTCCGTCAAGATTGGGGCCGACGTGTTCTCGAATCTGGGAACCTTACAGAATACCCAACGGGGAAGGTCGGATGTTCCCTTCGTGGATGCCGCAGAAGTCATCTATGCCGAGCGCAGCGACTTCTTCCGCCGCGAAGGTTGGTCGGCATTCGCCTCCGCAGAGGTTGGGCGGTTTGATTTCCGACTGGGTTTCGAAGACATGCGCCATCGCAGGATGGACGTACTTGTCCCTCCAGGACGTCCATCCTTGGCGCCCGCAGAGGGGGCCTTCCGCGTGGCCTCCTTGGCAGTGAGCGCTGGCAAGGCTTCGTTCCTGGAGACGTTTCTGGACCCCACGGCAGGATGGCCCGTGCGACCGCGGGTGAGTGCCTCGGTAGGGCAGAATGTTGCCGCCGATGCTGTCTTCCAGAGCGTACACGTAAGTTTGGCAACCGATGTTCCTACGTTCAGCACGGGATATGCGCCAATGATGTTGGCCATCAATGTCGGTGCCGGCATTGCCAGTACCAATACGCCGGTGCAATTTCAGTTCAATGCCTTCCGGCGGTTCGAGGTCTTCGGCGAGGCCAACAATCTTATGACGGTGCCCATCAATGCATTTGGCGGTACACAGGTGGTTCAGCTGATTGCCGAGCACAACTTCACGGACCTCTGGTGGCGGGCGTTGGGGCTGCCAACAGTGAATAACCGGGGAATCGACCTGCTAGCCTCCTATGGTGCTATGCGTTTCGTACAGCAGGGGGAATCACCGCTGGCCGGATTCTACCGTGGCACACCTGACTGGTATCAGGAGGCGGGGTTTGGGCTGGCACGGATTCCCACGTTCCTGAGCGATTTTCTCTTCCTTCGATTCGACGCACGCTGGCCCGTGGGCACGGCAAAGTCCTTGGGCGGCACGTTTGGCTGGTCCATCGGTTTGTCCAGCCCGCTGTTTTAGTTGGACGATCGTGAACATGTCGGCGCGAGACGTCATATTGTGGCATGCTGTACATTGCTCTCAATGTTCTCTTGCTGGCCTTTGTGATGCCGATACAGGCCGAGGACGTCAATGGTGTCGTTGTTGACGCACAGCGTGGCGCGCCGTTGGCTGGTGCTTCGGTGCGAACGCTGCCATCGAAGCGTGGGGCCATCACCCGGGCCGATGGCAGCTTCCGAATAGCGCTTCAGGAGGAGGATCGGTTCCTTGTCGTTCGGCTTGTTGGATACCGCTCGGACACCGTGGCCATCCCAACGGCTGGCCAGCGTGCAACCATCCGTTTGATCGAGGCCCCTACCGTTGCGAGGGCGACGGTGGTAACGGACAGTATTTCGGCCGAAGAGATCGTGCGCCGGGCAATTCGTGAGAAAGAAAACAACGAGGCCGCCATCACAACACTTTCCATGGACGTCTACACACGTTTCACAGCCATGGACTCCATGACGGCATTTGGTTCAGATGGCGTTCGGCCCGAGGTATACGAAAAACGATCAACGCTGTACTATCGCCTGAAGCCGGAAAAGTCGACGGTTACCGTTATCAACCACCGACGCCAGACGAAGAACGTGCATCCAGACCAAAACGTACTGTTTGATGCATCGTTGGAGGACTTTCGTTTTGACGATGTGCAGCTGGGACCGCTGACGCTTTCAGGGCCCATCGGCAAACGAGCACTGGACGTTTATCAGTACAGGCTGCTACGCAAGCATGAGGACCAAGGCCGATACATTTATGAGGTTGCCTTCTCGCCTCGTGGCATCATGCAGACAGGATTTACTGGCATACTGCAGATCGTTGAAGGCACGTATGACCTTGTTGGTGTACGATGTGCCTTTGCAGAAGGCACGTCAATTCCACCGATTACGCAGATGGACATCCACCAGACGTATGAAGAAACAGCCGATCGACTGTGGATTCCACAGACCACGACGGTAACAGCAGCGGCAGACGTTGTCCTCCTTGCAGGATTGATACGGCAGAAGATTCACTTGACGATTTTTCAGGAGGTGCAGGGATATGCCGTCAATGTGCCTTTGGCGGACTCCATCTTCGAGGCCACGACGTATGGCAATACGAAGGACAGTACGACGATGGAGCTGCGTCCTGGCGAGGCTATGCAGCGCAAGCGTGACATCAGGGTGGTACATCCATTGGCCGATGTGCGCCCCGATTCGGCCTTCGTTGACGTCGGTGCAGCCCGCAGGACGCCTTCCGAAGACAGTGTATGGGCAGCAGCAGATTCCCTCCCGGTAAAGAAACGGCAGAAGCGAGAGGATGATCCCTTCGCGTTCTCCCTTGCCACAATACAACTGTGGCAATGGAAGGGGCCAGTGGTACCCATCATTGCCAGCACTGCCCATACGGAGCTCTTGTTGGGAGCGGCATTTACTGGTTTGGACACGATGGGTGGGGGCACCAGCGTGGATGTTTCCGCCGTGATGTCGTTCAATGATCAATACTTCGGATCCGCTGGAATCTCCGTGCCGGTTATCCGAACAACCGTTGATACCGTTCGGCTGTTGGGTGTGGCCTATCGGCGCCTGCATTCCATCCAACCGGAGCCCTCGGCCGTGTTCGGTAGTGGATATGGCAATGTACTGTTTGGCAACCAACGTGATTATTTCGAGGCCACGGGCTGGACGGCTGGTGTTGGCTACGGAGGGCCGCTCCTGCATGCAACCATACGTTACCGAAATGAAGTCCATCGGATACTCCCAAGGATAGACGTTCTGGACCGCCCGGAGCTACGTCCCGACGCTGGGATGTATCACCTGGCAGAACTGGCCATTGCCCCTGCCATTGGATTGTCGGTGCTTGAACACATGTCCCTACGCCGACCGAAGGCGCAACTCTCCGTCTCGGCGCTGTTTGGCCAGGCCACGGATGCTCCGTTGTTTGGCAGGGTTGGACTTGTGATGCAGGGATCGATTCCCACGTTTCGCTCGGGTTACGATGATATCTTCCTGGCAGCCTTTGTGAAGGCCGGCCTTGCTTCGCCAGTCACTCCAGTCCAATATCGCTTCTACAGCACGCCAGCGCTTCCGTTTGGAGCCGACAGGTACGACCTTCTCACCATTCCCCTCAATGGCTATTCGGCAGCGGGGTTCACCTCCGTTATCGTTGAACATTCCTTTGCCGATTTGCCGTGGCGACTGTGCGGCTTGCCATTGTACAAGGGGCGGGGGCTTGGTTTGTCGGTCGTCTATGGTGCTGCTGTCTTTGGCTCCCTGGATAACCTCTACCAGGAGGCCGGTATTCGTGTGACACAGATCCCTGGTTTTCTTATCGATGTTATCTATTTCAACGTCGATCTTCGTTGGTCGTTTGATTCCAACAAGGGGCCTCGTAACCCCTTCGGTTTCACCATCGGAATCTCAAGTCCGTTGTTCGATTGAGAACCACGAACGTGTCCTCGCGAAACAACGATGCATCGTGCGTCAGGCACGCCGCACGGCACCATGGATGCGGCATCAACGATTGTAAGAGCCTGGTGGCGCGATACAACCGACGATCCCATGGCCGTCCAGGCGGGAAATCAACGACAGTGGAATGCAGTCATTGGCCCGATAGAAGTCGGCCTTCGTAGTTTTGTGGTTCTCCCAAACGCACCGAAAAGCAGGAAGGCACCATGTTCGATCCCCAGAAAGCTCAGATTACCGAACTCCGCGACCGTGTGGATCAGCTGCGGAGGTTTCTTTGACATCGATCGCAAGCGTGACGAGATCGCAGAGCGGGAGATGATGTCGCAAGCGCCGGACTTCTGGGACGACCAGGCCAAGGCGCAGAAGCTGATGCGTGAGAACGCGGCGCTGAAGGAGTGGGTGGACGCCTGGGAGGCTGCCCAACAATCAACGGATGATGTACAAGCCTTGATTGAGTTGGCCGAAGAGGTTGCGGACGCCGCCATGGAGTCCGACATCGATGCGGAATTGGATCGGTCCAAGAAAGCCGTCGACACGTTGGAGCTGAAAAAAATTCTTGCCGGCCCCGACGATAACCGCAACGCCATCCTCACCATCAATGCCGGTGCTGGTGGAACCGAAGCCCAGGATTGGGCCGAAATGTTGTTGCGCATGTACACACGGTATGCCGAGGCTCACGGCTATACCGTTTATTTGGCCGATGAGCAGGAAGGCGACACTGCCGGTATCAAAAGTGCCACACTGGAAATCCAGGGTCCATATGCCTATGGTTACCTGAAGGCCGAAAACGGCGTCCATCGGTTGGTGCGAATCTCTCCCTTCGACTCCAACGCCCGTCGGCATACGTCCTTTTGTTCTGTCTTTGTCTATCCCGAAGTGGACGAAGACGTGGAGATTGAAATCAATCCTGCCGACGTGAAGCTGGATACCTTCCGCTCTGGCGGTAAAGGTGGGCAGAATGTAAACAAGGTGGAGACGGCCGTTCGCCTTACGCACATGCCAACGGGCATCGTTGTGAGTTGCCAGCAGGAGCGTTCCCAGTTGCAAAACCGCGAGCGCGCCATGAAGATGCTCATGAGTAGGCTATACCAGAAACGCCGCGAAGAAGAAGAAGCGGCAAAAGCCGCCATTGAAGGCACGAAGAAAAAAATCGAATGGGGTTCCCAGATCCGTAGCTATGTCTTCCAGCCCTATACGATGGTAAACGATCACCGCACTGAAATGAAAATAACGGACGTCCACCGCGTTATGGATGGCGAGCTGGACGACCTCATCAAAGCGTACCTGCTGCTGGAAGACAGCATGGCAAATTCGTGATGATAGCATGACGACATCCCACAACGACGCCAGCGCCACCATGGACCTCGTCCGGCAACGACTGGCCGAGGCCCACCACGTCTGCATCCTGACGGGCGCCGGAGTCAGTGCCGAGTCGGGCATCGCCACGTTCCGCGATCCCGATGGCATCTGGGCACGATTCTCGCCACAGGAGCTGGCTTCGATGGATGGCTTTATGTCCAATCCGGACCGTGTACGCGACTGGTATGCGCATCGTAAGGCTATTGCCGAAACGGCCCAGCCCAATGCTGGCCACAGAGCGTTGGCTGCCCTGCAGGACGTAGTTCCAGAATGCACCATCGTTACCCAGAATGTGGACCGGTTGCATCAGCGTGCCGGCAGCCGTCGCGTGTTGGAAGTGCATGGCAATCTTATCGAGAACCGCTGCAATGACTGTTCCAAGATCAGAACAGATGACGAAATCATGTGTCCTGACTGTGGCGGCCTGATGCGTCCGAATGTCGTCTGGTTTGGCGAGAACCTGCCTGCGGACGTCTTTCAGGCTGCCGAAGAGGCCTGTCGCCGCTGCGACGTGCTCTTGGTTGTGGGCACAAGCGCCGAAGTCTATCCCGCGGCGTCGTTGCCGTATGTAGCTCTCCGGGCCGGTGCCACGGTCGTGGAGGTCAATCCCAACCAGACGTCCTTGACGCCCCATGCCACCATGGCTATTCACGGTACCAGCGCCGACGTTCTTCCACAGCTTGTTCCGGAGTCCGTATGATCATAGGCATCGGCACCGACGTTGTGGACGTTGCCCGTATCGAGCGCTCGGTTGCTGAATACGGCGACCGGTTCTTGCGGCGCATGTTCACACAGACCGAAATCGACTACTGCGATCATTTCGGCGATACGCGATTCTTGCACTATGCTGCCCGCTTTGCTGCCAAAGAGGCTTTCTCCAAGGCCATCGGCACAGGCATGCGGGATGGAATGGCCTTCTCCCTTGTGGGCATTCGCAATAAGGCCACCGGTGAGCCCGTGATGGAGCTCCAGGGGTTGATGCTGGAGCGTTGGGGCAACCACATCATCCATGTGTCGCTTTCGCACACGTCCAGTGTTGCGCTTGCCGTTGTTGTTCTGGAAAGGGGCCCTGCCACCTGATGGTATGGCGGGTGCGGCCCGCAGATCTGCAGATGGGGCGTAATTTCGCATATGATTCCATCCATCTACGCTCCCTCCGAACCATTCACCCTTGGCTTGCTTGGTGGCGGCCAGCTTGCCAAGATGACGGCTGCCGCCGCGTATCGCCTGGGCCTGCGGGTTGCCGTGATTGAACATGGCGCCAACTCTCCTGCTGGAATGATGACGAAGCTGGAGTTCGCCAACGGCTGGAATGACGCCGCCGATCTCGACGGCTTCATCGGCGCCAGTGACGTCATCACGCTGGAGAACGAATTCATCGACCCCGACATCCTGGAGGCCATCGCCGAGCGCCGCCTCGTGTTTCCGACGCCCCTTACCATGAGGAAGGTGCAGGACAAGCTGACGCAAAAGCAGGTTATGCGCGAGGCCGGAATCATAACAGCAGAGTTTGCAGCCATCGATACCAAGGACGACCTCGTTGCCTTTGGCGCAGCGCACGGATACCCCTTCGTGGTAAAAACCCGGAAGTATGGTTACGATGGCTATGGCAATGCGACCGTGCGGCGCGATACGGAGATCGACATGGTCTGGCGCCGATTCATGGGCGGCGAAGATCCCAAGCCTATCATGGCAGAGTCGTTCATTACGTTTACGAAAGAGCTGGCCGTGATGGTAGCGCGGAACCGGCGTGGTGAGTTGGCTGTGTATCCTTGCGTGCAGACCATCCAGCAGGGGCATATTTGCGTTACGGTACTGGCCCCGGCACCCATCGAAGACGAATTGCAGGAACGGGCCCGCGCCATGGCCGTGCAATGTGTGGAGGCTGTTGACGGTGTTGGCATGTTTGGCGTAGAAATGTTCCTGACCACGGATGACCGCATCGTTTACAACGAGATTGCACCCCGGCCCCATAACTCTGGCCACTATACCATCGAAGCCTGCCATACCTCGCAATACGAAAATCACATCAGGGCTGTAGCCAACCTGCCCCTGGGAAGTGCAGAGATGCGCGTACCCGCGGCGGCGATGATAAATCTCTTGGGAGAACGCGGTGGGAATGGGGTTCCCGATAGCGTTCTGGACATGCTGCGGGTCAAAGGAGTAACACTCCACCTGTATGGGAAAAAGGAATGCCGCAAAGGGCGAAAAATGGGCCACCTGACGGCGGTAGGCGATACGGTTGATGAGGCCTTTGCCAGGGCCAACGAAGCGCTTGATGGGTTTATCTGGTAGGGCGGTGCAACGTTGTGACGTTTTGGACGTAGAGGCGTTCTTGCCTCGTCCCGAACGACCAATCCAAGCCCACGTGACCCTCCGCGAAGACATTCATTTGATCGACGATATGCGCGCCGGCCGCAATGCCGACGGTGCATTCGCCGAGCTGTACGATCGGTATGCCGATCGTGTGCACGCGTATTGTCGGCGGGCGCTTGGGCAAGGTCATCCCTTCCTCCACGACGTGGTCCAGAATGTCTTTGTTGGCCTTTACGACGCTATTCGCCGCGGCACCGTGTTCACATCGGTGGCTGGATATATCTTCAGAGCGGCGCGTCACGCCTGTATCTCGGCGATTCAACGGCGCCATGCAGACTACGCAGAGATGGACCTGATGGCCAGCCACGACCCATCGTACGAGCGCAAGGAGCTTCTGCGGTTGATTGATGCTGCGCTGGAACAGCTGCCGGACGACTATCGGGAGATTTTTCTGTTGCGTGAGCAAATGGGGCTCAAATACGACGAGATAGCAGAAGCACTCTCGATTACCCCCGAAACGGCCCGCACGCGGGCCTATCGTGCCCGCATGATGGTGCGCGATGTGTTATCGCCCTATCTCCGAGACCTGGAACTCAATGAAGGACAACACCATGGCAGCGCCTGACGATATACCCGGCAGGAACGAGCTGCTCTTGCAGCGATTCCTGGATGACGATCTTACGGACGACGAACGTTCGCACGTCCTGGGGTCCTTGCTGGCCAACGACCATGATCGCCGTGCCGTTGTAGAACAGTTGTCGATACGCCATACGTTGCGCCAGGATGTGGGCTCGGCGCCTGCAGCAATTCGTGCCAGCGTGCTGGCTGCCATAGCTCCGTCACCAAAGGCGCGCCCCACGCAGCGCCGGAACCGTCCACTGTTTGTTGCTCTGGTAGGCGCAATGATGCTGCTTGCCATCATCTTGCATACTCCTGAGATTCGTCTTGTAGCACCTATGGCTGCGGACGGTTTACAGACGAACCCACTCGAGCCTGGTTTGCCACGCTCGGGCCGCATTCTGTTGCCATCCTCCTTGCCAAGCCCGCGCGGCATAGCCAGCGACTTCGGTAGCATGGAAGAAGCGGCCGCTGCGGAGACTACTGTTCCCGACGTCCTAGCTCCCATGCAGAGGCCATCGGCCGAGCTTCCTGGTGTTGGGAAAGCAGCAGCAGAAGAGTACTCGGGTGTTTTTCCCTTCCCAGATGTGACGCCGCCGTGGTTGATTGCCGCCGCTAAATCAGCGGCAACGTTCGTGGTGGACGCCGCCTATGTGCCAACAATAGCGCTATCCGCCTCGCCACAACCACGTCAGCAGCCGGATATCGTGAGCTGGGGTGCGCTTTCAGAAGGACCACAACAGGATGCCACCCAGCGCGACCAGTTCTCGATCGGAATGCGATATCGACTCTCGGATGAATGGAGCGTAGGCGCTGAAGTAGGCCGTGCAGCATTCCGGAATACGGATGAACCTGAACTCCGCACGGTTGACACGCCATTTTTTGGCCCTGCTATCGTGGTGGCCGACCCCACCAAACCCCTGTCAGGCGTTTGGGTGGCAGCTGTGGTGCAACGCGAGGGAAGCGTCTCGGACGTTCTGTCGTGGTACGCCAAAGCTGGATTGGGTGGCATGGAACAGGGTCCACTTGGACGTCTGGGTGGTGGCGGCATCATTCACGTTACGCAACAGGCTTCCTTACGCCTGGGCGTAGAAGGTACGGCCCTGGGCTATGAAGCGTCCGGAACGATGTATGGCACAGTTGCTGTAGGCGTAGCGGCTGGTGTTGTGGTGGATTTCTAAGGGGAACACACGTCAATTGCACAAAAAGAAAGAAGCCTCCCGTGGTCTGCCACGGGAGGCTTATCAGTACGTGGACCAGGTTGATTACTCGCAGACGAATGATGTTGATGTCGTAGCAGTTCGGCCTCGAACGAGCATGGAATATCGGCCACGTGGTAGATCTGCTAGATCAAAAGATAGGGTCGCACTGCCGGGTGACACAGCCTGACGCAACAGAAAGCTCTTGACGATGTTGCCATCGACTGCGACGATGTCCACGTCGATGACATCCTCCAGTGAGACGATAAGATCAACAGTAATCTTGCGCGAAGCTGGGTTTGGATAGACTCGTTCAATGGACAGGCCGCTGCCAGACTCAAGATCGTCGACGTCAGCGCCGGTCG
>JALOMA010000037.1 GCA_025455735.1 Candidatus Kapaibacterium sp. | reverse complement strand
TGCGCCGCCCAATCCACTTTGCCTCCTTCGACCTGCATCACAAATCCCTGTTGGTTTTTGCTGAGGACTTCAATCGCTTTTTGGGTCATTTCTGCCAGGCTGGGGACTTTTTCGCGAAGCTCAGGATTATTCACCCGATCGATGGCATAGGGGAGACCATCACCCGCGAAAAGGCCCATGATTGGCTTATCGCCTTTGGCCTTCATCATTTCCGCCTTTGACTGCACAAGATCAAAACCAGTTTGCTTTCAAGTGGAGCTATTCTGCAGAACACACAAATTGCAGTGTATTCCGGAACATGTAGCAGTTTAACGTTCGTAGCTTGTAACGATGACGCTCCTTTATGTGGCGGCTATGGGCCGCTAAATTCAGAATTGAGTTTAACTGGTCTCACGCCAGGGGCAACTTATTTCATAGTAGTCGACGGATATTTTGATGAGTCGCGATCAACGTTACCCCGTGACGTCTTTGTGGCACCCTTGACGGACGAGCTGGCTGCAACGGATTTGGACGTCCAGCGACTAGTGGGTTCCATTGTCTCCGACCTCGCCCATCCCACAGTAGCCATGAATACGGCATGTGGCGTACAAGGGGCCGTCGTCCGTATTCCGGATGGATTCGTCAATGATGTACCATTTCAGGTGCTCTTTATGAGTTCCATTGGTGCATCCACCCGTGTGACGTCTCCTCGGCTCGTTGTCCAAGCAGGTGAGCGATCCCAAGTCACGTTCGTGGAAACGTCACATGGTGGCGGCGCACAAACTTCAACCAACGTCTGCGTTGTCGAAGTCGAGGCGAAGGCTGGAGCAGCTGTTACATATCTCCGCATCGTAGACGGCAAAGAACTCAGTCAACTGCATTATCTCGCCGCCAATGTACATCGTGACGCAACGGTAGCCGTTACCACGGTTTCCCTTGACGCCCGTTTTATCCGTAATGATGTTGTACTCCGCCTTCTGGAGCCCGGCGCTACAGGAAAGCTATTTGGCGCAACAATATTGGATGAACAGCAGCTTGTGGATAATCATACCGTTGTAGACCATATCGCACCCCATTGCCATAGCGAAGAGCTGTACAAGGGAGTGTATGACGGCCGTTCCGTTGGAGTATTCAACGGCAAGATATTCGTGCGGCCTGATGCGCAAAAAACGCTTGCTTATCAGTCCAATCGGACGCTGCTGCTTAGTCCAGGAGCACAAATCAATGCAAAACCTCAATTGGAAATCTGGGCCGACGACGTCAAGTGCAGCCATGGCGCAACCACAGGCTCGCTTGATCCTGAAGCACTGTTCTACCTTCAGTCACGCGGTATTCCAGCTGATGAAGCACGCCGATTGTTGACGTTTGCCTTCGTAGCGGACGTCTTGGGCAGGATCGACATCGACGAGGTTCGGGAGTACTGTGAGCGTCGTCTGACGGAGCGGTTGACTGTATGACGACTACGTCCACATATGACGTTCACACAGTGCGAGCAGCATTCCCTATCCTACAGCGCACCGTGCATGGTGGCAAGCCGCTGGTGTACCTTGACCATGCCGCAACGGCGCAAAAGCCTCAAGCCGTTCTTGATGCTATCGGTCACTACTATCGCACCACCAATAGCAACGTCCACCGCGGCGCTCACGCACTGAGTGCAGAAGCTACGGCTGCCTTTGAAGATGCACGTGCCGTTATAGCCGGTTATGTTGGAGCAGCTAGGAACGAGGAGATTGTCTTTACGTCGGGAACGACGGACGGATTGAATCTTCTTGCGGCAACAGTCCTGACATCGGCACAACCTGGTGATGAGATTCTGTTGACTGAAATGGAGCACCATGCCAACATCGTACCCTGGCAGATGGTAGCTCAGCAGCGAGGGCTCGCAATCCGTGTCGTTCCCGTCCGTGACGACGGAACAATTTCCGTGGATGACGTAGCAAGTCTGCTAACGGAGCGCACGAAGGTGTTTGCCTGTGCTCACGTATCCAATGTCCTTGGCACCATCAATCCCATTGCAGAGTGGTCTGCATTGTGCCAAGCCAATGGTACACGATGTATCGTGGATGGCGCGCAGGCAATCCAACACTGTTCCGTGGACGTCCAGGCGCTTGGCTGCGATGCGTATGTCTTCTCGGCACACAAGCTCTTTGGCCCAACGGGGTTTGGTGTCCTATGGGCACGGTATGACTTCCTTGATGCCTTGCCCCCGTATCGGGGAGGTGGGGCGATGATCGACCGTGTTACCTTTTCGGGTACGACCTTTAATGCCATCCCGATGCGGTTTGAAGCCGGTACGCCCCATATTGAAGGTGCGATAGGAACGGCTGCCGCCATTCGTTGGCTGCAGGAGATCGATACAACAGAGCGCATTGCACACGAGGACGATCTGCTGCGTCATACGACGGCGGCCATGACGGCCATGGACGGTCTGACGATCCTTGGAACAGCATCGCACAAGGTTGGCATCATCAGCTTTGTCGTAGATGGAATACATGCATCGGATATCGGGACGCTCTTGGATAACATGGGCATTGCCATCCGCGCAGGACATCACTGTACACAGCCCTTGCACCAACGATTCGGTATCGACGCAAGTGCTCGTGCGTCGTTTGCCCTCACCAGCACACGCGAAGAAGCTGATATGTTCGTCGAGGGGCTTGCCAAAGCGATAAGGATGTTGCGATGAGCCCCTCCGCCGCCATCAATCAACTTGCCGATGACTTTGCACTGTTCTCGGATTGGGAGGACAAGTACGCCTATATCATCGATCTTGGAAAGCACCTTCGCCCGTATCCTGAACAGTATCGTACGGACGAATTCAAGGTGCGCGGATGCCAGTCCCAGGTGTGGTTGCACCCCCACGTGGAAGGAAATACTGTACACTTCGATGCAGACAGCGACGCAGTAATCGTACGGGGTTTGATTGCCCTTCTGATGCGTGTGTATGACGGTGCAACGGCAAAAGAGATCTTGGATACGCCAACGGACTTTGTTCGAACACTTGGCCTTGCTGATCATCTCTCGCAAAATCGTGCCAATGGCCTCGCTGCCATGCTCAAGCAAATTCACCTCTATGCTCTTGCTGTTCAATCACGATTGGAAAGCGCGTCATCATGAGCCATGATTCCGATGGGTTGCGCGATCGTGCTATCGAAACATTACATACGATTTTCGACCCCGAAATTCCCATTGATATCTACGAACTCGGACTCATTTACGAAGTTCGTGTTGTGGACGGTCGGGATCTTCACGTTGTGATGACCCTTACTACGCCCAACTGTCCCTCCGCCCAGTCATTGCCAGCCGAGGTAGAAAGCAAGCTCAAGCAGCTAGACGGCGTAGGAACCGTATCCGTACAGATAACCTTCGAGCCTGCTTGGGACAAAACCATGATGTCCGAAGCAGCCCTCTTCCAAATCGGATTATTCTAATGGCAGTTGCCTTCCATTCCCTTACTGTTGCCGACATTCGTCGCGAGACCGCTGATTCCAGCACGATCACGTTGGCGGTTCCACCAGATGTAGTGCCGATGTTCCGGTATAAGCATGGCCAATACCTAACCTTGCGCGTTATGGTGGACGGTGTGGAGCATCGCCGCAACTACTCGCTTTGCAGTAGTCCGTATGACGATGAGCCCCTTACCATTGGCGTAAAGCGTGTTGCGGATGGGGCTGTCAGCACCTATCTCAACGAACGTCTGGCCGTAGGGGATTCCATTGACGTCTATCCTCCCATGGGGAACTTCTCTCGCGAACTGGATCCGGCCCATCAACGGAAGTACGTCCTATTTGGTGGCGGCAGCGGAATCACTCCATTGCTCTCGATTATCAAGAGTATCCTTCGCATTGAACCACGCAGCAGTGCAGTGTTGTTTTATGCAAACCGTTCCGTGGAATCCACCATGTTTGCCTCACAACTCTCTTCCTTGGAAGGGGGCTCTGGTGGCCGCTTGCGCGTCATCCACATTCTGGAAAACACCCAAGGAGCTCCGCGTTCGTCATATGGCGGCCGC
Organism: Candidatus Kapaibacterium sp.; assembly: GCA_025455735.1. GTDB lineage: Bacteria > Bacteroidota > Ignavibacteria > Kapaibacteriales > Kapaibacteriaceae > JALHPC01. The sequence goes on along the minus strand of JALOMA010000037.1, from coordinate 12,008 downwards.
ATGGAAACAGGTGTTGTGCACCGCCTCCTGGATGATGCGGGCGTGGAGGTGCAGTCATCGGAGTATTTCGTGTGCGGCCCAGCTGGTATGATGGCCAATGTGCTGTCTGTATTGGCGGAACGCGGAGTAGACGAACATCACATTCATCGGGAATATTTTACCATGTCGACGCAATCGGCTGACTCGCAGCAGAACGATACCGTGGAAGGCGAGCTTGCTCCACGGACAGTTACCATTCGCCTCTATGGTCAGGAACATACCTTCCTCGTGCATCCGGATGAAACGATACTGACGGCAGCACAGCGTGAGAATATTGACCCGCCCTATGCTTGTCAGATTGGTGCGTGCTGCACGTGTAGGGCCAAACTTCTTGAGGGTAAGGTACGGATGGATGAACGAGAGGCCCTAAGCGACGACGAGATGGCCGACGGTTACATCCTTACCTGCCAGTCCCATCCATTGACAGACGGCTGTATCGCTGACTACGACCTGTAATCCCCACACCACGTATGCTTCGATTGTCCAAACGAGTAGAGTATGCCCTCCTTGCCGTGCAGGTCATGGCAGCGGAGCCGCATGCCCTGGTGTCGGCTAAGGATGTTGCCGATCGTTTTGGGATATCGTTTACGTTGGTTGCAAAGGTGCTTCAGCAACTGGCTCTTGCTGGGTACGTGCAAAGTATCCGTGGAGCCAACGGAGGATACCGCTTGACGCATCCAGCACATCGTATCAGCATTGCGAATATCATCGAAGCCATTGAAGGAAAACCATCGGCTATCGTAGACTGTCACGATTCCCATGATCATGACTGCGTGGCAGTTTCGTGCTGTACCATTCGCCAACCTCTCGGAATTTTGCAGGAACGAATTTCGGCTACGTTTGCGTCAATGACGATTGCCGAACTCGTTCACCCTGCCGGTGTTACCATTACGTTGCCGTAAAGGGTAGCCACGGCCCCTTATTCAAGAACATCATTTGTGGAGAAAACCATGAGCGTTACAATGTTGGGTGAAGATGCTGTGTCGATTCCGACAGGCATCACCGGAACCGATGAAACGGATAATATCCGCGTTACCCTAAAGGCCCTTGCCGAAGTAAAAAAGATAAAGGAGCAGAACAATATCGGTGACGACTTCGGCCTACGCGTTGGCGTCAAAGGTGGCGGCTGCTCGGGAATGTCGTACACGTTGGGCTTTGATGGCGCTGCCAAGGAACATGATCGCGTTCTGGAAGCCGACGGTGTAAAAATCTATATCGACAGCAAAAGTATGTTCTACCTCATGGGCATGACGTTGGATTTTAGCGATGGCCTTATGGGGCGTGGATTTACGTTCAACAATCCCAATGCCACAAAAACATGTGGCTGCGGTTCGTCCTTCGGCGTCTGATTCTGCACCATAATCATTTTGGAGATGACATGAGCTACGAATGGAAATTCAATTCCCGTCCTTATTCTGACGAAGAAGCCAAGGATCTTCTCAAGGATGTTATTTCGCCAGAGACAACCGACTGGCATTATAATACCCATCACAAAGGCTATGTTACGTTTTTGAACAAAATCGAAGCAGGGCTTCCTAACGCCGATAAATCGGCTGCCAATGGTAACTGGAGCGACTTCGGCGAGCTGAAGCGCAGACTAACATGGAACCATGGCGGAACGGTATTGCATGACGTGTATTGGGAAGTACTTGGCGGCGATGGCGATCCCAGCAAAGGCCCCGAGGTTCTGGCAGCGCTTGAAGCGGAATTCGGTTCGTTTGATGCGTGGAAAGCAGACTTCAAGGCAACCGCAACAGCGGCAAAGCTCTCTGGATGGGGCGTTCTGTGTTTCGACCAGCTCTACAGTGGACGTCTTTTGAACGTCCTTGTGGACGAACATCACTACGGCGCCATTTGGGGCGGTATCCCGTTGGTGTCCTGTGACGTGTTCGAGCATGCCTACTACCACAAGGATGGTCCAGGCCGCGTGAAGTATATCGAGAATTTCCTTGCCAACCTTCACTGGGGGCGGATCAACGAACGGTACCTTCGGTTCGTGAAAAAGTGATCACTTGCCATATGGATGCCGGGCAGCTCGCCCGGCATCCGTATCTTTTTGACTATGACGCTCGGCCTTTTCCCCCTCAACCTCGTACTATTCCCAACCGTGCGGATACCGCTCCACATTTTCGAGCCACGGTATCGGCAGCTGGTGGGGGAGTGTCTCGACAATGCAGGTACCTTTGGTATCAACCTCGTTGAGCATTCGACACTCCATCCCGTGGGTTGTTCGGCACGTGTGGTGGAAGTTCTGAAACGATATGAGGATGGACGTCTTGACGTCGTTGTGGAAGGGATCGATCGGTATAAGGTTGCCGATGTTATGCCCGATGAACGGGCATATCTGCTTGCCGATGTTGAACCCGTTGAAGATACAGCCGAGCCCGTTGACGCTGACCTACGTCTGAAGGCCCTGGCGATGTACAACGACGTCATCGACCTCGTCTATGGAGCAGATGGTCCCAAAGTAGATCTCGGTGATGCTGCCGTCAGCGCATGGACGATTGCGCCCAAATGCGGACTGGACACGCATCAGAAGCAAACGCTTCTCGAGTGTGTAACAGAGAATGGCAGATTGGAGTTGATCGTCGATCATCTTACCGAAATCCTGCCTACAGTTCGCCGTGCCGAACTTGTGCAGAAAATCATCGCTTCCGACGGATACTTCCCCCCCGCATGACGCCTACGCCGCTGCACCCTACTGGACGCCATCAACGCTCCACGTATAAACTGCTCGACAAACTTCTTTCTGCTACAGCCCGAACGTCCCTGGAACTGCTGTCAACCCTCGTCCATGACATCGTGGAGACGGATTCCCTCGTGATGACGGGGGGCCGAGTGTGGGAGCTTGACAGCGAACGCGATGAGTATATCCTTCGCTACCAGGAAGGCGAAATGGAATTCCTCTCGGAAGGAACGCGAAGGTCCGTCGACGAAATGCCGGCCATGAAACAGCTGTCCGCGCATAAAACGCTCGTTGCTCCATCCACCGTGCCAGATGAGCGTGGCCATCGTGTGTATTCGCTGACGGGCGTCGGGGACCCCGTCAAACGTCCCTCCGGGACGCTCTACCCCTATGCCTTAGCCTTTACGGCGCGGGAGCTGACGGACGAGTTCACGGATGCCATGCTCGTGACCGGATCTGCCGCAACCACGGCCATTCGCAATTTGAATGCGGCACAACGCGAGCGACGCATTCGCCGAGACCTGGACCAAGCATGGGAGATCCAGCGAGGCCTGGTGCCTGATCATGCTACGAGCTTTCGCGACTACGACATCTACGGCATTTCCGTGCCGGAGAGCGTCGTGGGCGGCGACTATTTCGACTACCTGACGCCTACCGATGGGGACGACAGGCTAACGGTCGTTATCAGCGATGCGGCAAGCAAGGGCCTACCTGCGGCCGTACAGGCTCTCTTTGTAAGTGGCGCGTTGCGCATGGGAATGTCGTTCAACACCAAAATCAGCTCCCTGATCCAACGCTTGAATGGCCTGATTTACGATACGTTTCCCTTCGAACGGTTCGTAACCTTGTTTTACTGCGAGCTGACGCCATCCGCCAATGGATTGGTGCTCTATGCGAATGCAGGGCATTGCGCTCCGTTTCACTATAAAGCAGCTTCCGGGGCCGTTGAACTCCTTCAACCTACCGGGGGCATCCTGGGTATCGTCGAAGATCAACCCTTCGGCGTCGAGAACGTCAACATGGCTCCCGGTGACATTCTGCTTCTCTATACGGACGGCATTACGGAAGCACAGCGCCGCAATGGTAGCCAATATGGCGAGGACCGCCTACGACATCGGCTGATGGCACTGGCAGGGGAGACAGCTCAGGACATTGCCCGCCTGATCCTGGAAGACGTCCAGACGGAGTCGGCCGGCGGGCGATACTCGGATGATAAGACATTGGTGGTCATCAAGCGGACTCCTTCGGTCGGTTGACCGTTTGCATCGCTCTCTCCGGTCCCACCCTGGCGATAAGCTCCACGGCTGCAACGGCGTCGGTAATCATCGAAGCCAGAGCATCGCTATCGTCCGATGGAAACGGTGCAAGGACATAGTCAACCAAACCACCTGGGCCAAACCGCCGATCGATGCCACATCGAAGGCGCCAAAATGCAGCCGACTTCAGCTCCGTTATCAGGGAGGTTATGCCGTTGTGGCCACCGTCGGACCCTCCAGCTTTGAGATGTATACGCCCAACGGGAAAGTTGTACTCATCCACGATGGCCACCACGTCGGCGGGGCCAATGCCGAGCTGTCCAGCAAGCTTACGGGCCGAACGTCCGGAATCATTCATGTATGTCTTCGGCTTAGCAAGGACCATCGTACGACCAGCGTGGCGCCATTCGCAGGTGTCATGCAACGCCGACGTTACGTCCCAGCGTAGCCCAAATTTCTCGGCTACAGCGTCTACTACCATAAAACCGATGTTGTGGCGCGTCGGCGCATAGCGTATGCCCGGATTGCCAAGGCCAATAAAAAGAAGGGGTGCTGCCATGGGACGGTGAATGTGGAAAACTGCTTGACGATATCGCAAAATGGTGTAGATTCGGAAGGTAGCTGCACCTATCGATGTACCAAATCTCCGTGCTGACCACACGGATTCGGTAGTAACCCGTACGAAGACCTGCGTACGGAAGACAACGTAAATCCTTATTGTACAAGGAATTACAAACATCTACGTAGTTCGGCCTTGAGCAACCTTCCCGAAGTTCGTGCCGTGATCAACGACGTTTGACCTCGCGTTGACACACCCGCTGGAGCTCCACGGTGGAGTTACAGCTCACACAAGCATCGGGCAAACCTAACGCATGTTGCGACTTCTTGAATCCACATTCCGCGCGATCACGGCAGGAGCCGTGCTATGCGTTCTCTTGGTTGGCGTTGCCGCAGCCCAAGAGAATGTGGGTATTGGAACGTCAACGCCCGACGCTTCAGCGTTATTGGATCTGACGTCGTCCTCGAAAGGTTTTCTAGCCCCGAGGCTGTCGCGTGTTCAGCGTGACCAAATCGTGCTGCCTGCCAAAGGCCTCATCATCTTCAACACCACGTCGAACGAATTCGAGTTCAACTCCGGTACGCCACAGCTACCGGTGTGGAGCCGTTTTATCAGCGTCAATGGTGGCGACTCGGGCAACGATTTCTGGTCCACCAAGGGCAATACCATCGATGCGGCTACCAACTTCCTGGGCTCTACGAACAACGCTCCTTTGCTTCTGAAGACGAACAATCAAACGCGCCTGACAATTACTGCAGGCGGAATGATTGAGTCCGAAGATGCCTTGCGTATCAAGAGCAATGGACTGTTGCTTGATGGAACCACGGCCCCCATCCAATTGAACGGTGATGCAGGAACAGCCGGGGACGTGTTAGTGAGCGCCGGGCCGGGAACGACACCACTGTATACGGACTCGTTGGCGCTTCGCGGCGTGTCGGCTGGCAACCTTCGGGCAACCACATCGATTTCATCGCCTACGTTTACGGGCCCCACGACGTTTACCGGTGCTGTGACGTTTACATCCTTGCCACAGCTGCCATTGGAGCAGTATCATTTCCTGATAGGGAATGCAGCGGATTTCGCAGAACCCTTTTCTCCAGGGGCAAACGGTACGGTGTTGGGGGTACAAAATGGATCACCAACGTGGATTGATCTCGCCGGTGCAATTCGCCAGCAAGCATGGAACATCGGCGGCAATGACAATCCCAGTAGTGCAATTCTTGGAAATACGGCAACAACCGGTATGCGTGACCTCGACATCCGGGCCGGCAATCAAACCATGTTGTTCTTGAATGGAGCAACGCGCACCATCAACGTTCAGGGTTCCTTGAATCTACAAGGGGCCCAGTCACCGCTGTTATTGGACGGCGATGCCGGCCAGCAGAACGAAATTCTCGTCTCGGCAGGTCCTGGTAATACGCCACAGTGGACATCCTTTACATCGTTTCCTGTCTGGCGGCTCTCGGGTAATGCTGCCATAGGGCCAAATGATGTTTTAGGAACCACGGACGCAAACGACGTACGGATTGCCACGAATGGTCAGGTTCGCCTGACGGTGGCACAGGGCACAGGCAACGTCTCTCTTACATCACTGGCAGGCGCTGCGCAGGCTTCGCCAAGTGGTGCATCGGAGAGCGTGGTAGTTGCCGACGCAAACGGAACCCTCCGGAAGCGCGGCAAGGATGCATTGTTTGCACTCTTCGGCATTGTGAGTGGCCGGTATGTGAACAACACGGGAAATCCTCAGTTCAGTGTTGTCATTTCGCTCCCCGCCAATACAACGGTCGATGCACAAGCGTCCATCACACTCACGCCTGAAGCCTCGACGAGTGTAGGTATAACGCCCTTCGTCGTCAACGGGTCGCGGACCTCATCGACCTTCACCATCAACTTCCCTGGTGGCCTCAACCCAGGCGAAGCAATCAACTGGATGGTAATGAACCCGTAGGACGCTTACGACACCGCAGGTACGGACAACGCACATCAACAAACAACTATCCCTCTTATTAACCCATTTTATTCGGAGTTCTTCATGAAACTCTCCACTCTCCTGAAAGGCGCTGTTTTTGCCGCGTCTTTTGTCGCCCTTGCTTCTGAAGCAAGTGCACAGCTTCCTGTACGGACGCGCCAGTTGCAATTGTTTGGCACAACGTCGGGAACGTTGACGCAGCAAGCCGCTGCTACAACGACCAACTATACCATCACATGGCCTGCAGCTGCAACGGCAGCTTCGGACTCCGCAATGCTGATTACCTCCGGCAACGGCACATTGGAGTGGTTTGACATTCCTGCTGGTGAGCGCATCATCACAGGTGATGGAACGAACGGCCAAGTAGCTTACTTCGATGGTTCCAACTCTATCACCAGCTCTCCGAACTTTAGCTACAGTGGTGGTGGTGGTGCAACGTTGGGTTCATCCAGCACGGCAGGTACACTTGCTCTTTCCGATGGTTCCGCAAACACTGGAACCTTCCAAACTGCAGCGTTGGCAGCCGACAGAACCTACACGTTCCCAGATGCTTCCGGTAACGTGCCAGTATCGACAAACCTCGGTACGGAAGGTCAGATTCTGATCGCCAACAATGATGGTACTGCAACATGGACAACGTCGGACGTTGCCACGTTCCGTACTGGTAGCGCCACAATCGCAGCTGGTGCTTCCACGGCAACCATTAGCGTAACTGGACTTCCTGGAACAGCCACGCTGAAGTCCTTCACGGCCAACATCGTTGATGCCGATGGTACGATCCTGTATGTGACGGCTGCAACAATCGCTACGGGTACACTTACAGCAGATGTTGCTACGACGATTCCTGTCGGTACCGGCGGACGTACGGTATACTACATGTTCACGTACAACCCCTAATCTCCTGATTCTCCGTCCGGGGGCCTTGCCCCCGGCTTCCGGGGAATGGCCACGAGCCGTTTCCCGGAAGCCCAGAACAAACAACCACGAACCTGTCTAACGTATTTCGACTATGAATCGCACTCGTCACACATATCGTACCGCCTTGGCAGCAGTGATCCTGCTGGCAGTGTTGGTGCTGGCCGGCTTGGAAGCCGTTGCCCAGCTACCGGTACGGACGCGTGACCTGCGGTTGTACTCGAACAACAACACCAACTACACGTCTGTCCAGGCTGTCAACGGCCAGACGGCAAATTGGTCACTGCTGCTTCCTCCAACGGAAGGTAGCACGGGTTCGCTGCTGACGTCAGCCGTATCCGGGTCCACCGCAACCATGAGCTGGCTTGCGCCCGGAACCAACGGTCAAATCCTGACGATCAATGCCGGTGTTCCCTCGTGGCAAGGCTTGAATGGTACGGCCTGGTTGTTGGCTGGAAACTCAGGAACAACGCCAGCCTCGCAGTTCATTGGAACCACGGATGCCGTTGACTTTGTAGCGCGTACGAATAACGTTGAACGACTTCGAATTCTTTCCGGCGGCCAAGTTGGCATCGGGATAACCGCTCCGACGGAGCAGCTCTCCATCCGCACCGATGATGCCGCTGCAGCTGCAATCACCAGCGTTGCCACGCTGGGCCACTCTACCACCGGTACGCCAGCAAACGGCCTTGGTGCCGGACTCCTGTTCCGTTTGGAGTCGAGCACCACAGACAATCAGGACGCTGCTCGTATCAGTGCAGTCTGGACAACCGTGACGCATGCCACGCGGGCGGCGGCACTGACGTTCCAAACCGTGAACGCCGGTGGTGCACTGACGGAACGCATGCGGTTGAACGCTGCTGGTGGGCTGGGTATCGGTATTACGGCAGTAGCTGGCTTCAACCTCCATGTAGCAGGTACGGCAGGCACGGCAAACGTCCGTCTGGCATCGCTTGGTGGCAGTGCCGTTGCAACGGCCTACGTGCCAGCAGCAACGGACGGCCTCATCACGGCAAACACGAACGGCGACCTTGTCAAGCGTAGTTTCTCGGCCGCATTGAACTCCTCGGCCTGGCTTGTTGGTGGCAACAGCTTGGGTGCAGCTGGTTCTATTGGTACGAATGACGCCTTTGACCTGAACATAGAAACGAACAACACGACACGTTTGACCATTTCCTCTGCGGGTGCGATCACGCAAACAGGCACAGGACTGGTGACATTGACGGGTAATGTTGACGCTACGAACGGCTTGGACGTAACTGGTGCAAACCTGACGGTAGGCGCCACGAACTTCACCGTAGCACCCGCAACGGGTAATACATCGATAGCAGGCACGATAGGTGTGGCTGGCACATCCACCCTTGGAAGCGGCGCAGGCAGCAATGTCATCCTGGCCAACACAACCGGATCTGTTTCCGTTCTGGGTACCGTTGGAACGCCAAACGTCACCATCGCCAGCGTTGGAGGCACGGCAGCAGCCACGGTTCCGGTTGGCTATGATCGCGTCCTCATTACGGACAACACCGGACTTGTCAACCAAGCCTCGTTTGGTGCGGTTCTGGCCAGCGGCGCATGGACGCTTACCGGTAATACTGGTACCAACCCAGCCACCAACTTCCTGGGAACAACGGATGCACAGCCGCTTGTCATCCGTACTGACAACACGGAACGCCTACGCGTCCTTGCCACCGGTGAAGTTGGGATCGGCGTAACAGCACCAGCGAATTCGCTCGAAGTAGTTGGTTCATTCCTCAACACCTTCAATGCCAACGATGCCTTCGGGGGAGCGTACTCATCTGTCGTTACGAATAACGGAACAGCGTTGAGTGTTGCTTCCACGGCACCACCAGGACCGAACATCCGTTTCTTTGGCCAGCAGTTTACCACGGGTACCTTTGCTGCCGAATCGGGCTTCCTGTTCAACAACAATGACGGTACGCGGCTCTATCCAAGCTACACGACCTTTGTTGAAGCCAATGCTGGTGGATATGTACAACAAAATCTCAACGGTGGAGCCTTCAATCCCAACTACGCATTACGTGTAGAGGGAGCCACTGTCAATGACTATTCGATATTTACGGCCAGCCAAACGTCACAAACACTGCGTACCACCGATGGAACGCAGAATGCACAGCTCACGCTTGACTTGGGTGACGTAGAGCTTGCGTATTCGGCAGCGAATGCAACCAATGCGGTCGTTGAACTCACGCCAAATGGTTCTGGCGATGTTGTCATCCGTTTCCGTACGGAACTAGGAAGCTATGATTTCCCGCGCTTGGATGGTCTTGCCAATACCGTACTGACGACGGACGGAGGCGGCAATCTTTCCTGGCAGAACCCAGCGGCTACAGCGTGGGCACTGCTCGGTAATGCATCCACGGACCCGAACGTCAACTTCCTTGGAACGACGGATGCTCAGCCACTCGTGATCCGCACGGATGACATTGAGCGCATGCGCATTCTCGAAACCGGTCTGGTTGGTATCGGCACCGCGACTCCCGCAGAGAATCTCTCCATTGGTATTGGTTCCACGGACCAAACTCTCGGAATGGACGTAGGGCCGGACGGTAACGCGAGCTTCTTCTTCAAATACGCGGGTGTCATCCGTGGCCTGATACAATATTCCGATTCGGATCTTCTTCTCCAGAACGTAGCTACTGGCACGGCAGGACGTATCGTCCTCAATACGGCAGGTCCAAATGAAGAAGTCTACATAACCAGTACAGGCATCGTTGCAATCAACGAAAGTTCGCCCGTCAATAATATGCACGTGACGGTAAACACTGCCACGACGGCTCTTGCTACGGCATTGGCGCTGGATCACTCCAGCAATGGCCCAGGCACTGGTCTTGGTACGGCACTGTTGTACCGCGGTGAAACATCGGGTGGATCTCGCGAAATGGCACAGATCGCTTCCGTATGGACGGATGGTGCAGATGCTACGCGGTCTGCAGCGCTTACATTTTCGACGGTCAACAATGCTGCTGCCCTTACCGAACGCCTCCGTATCAACAGCACGGGCGAGGTTGGTATCGGACTGACAGCAGCACCGGGCTATGCCCTTCATGTTGCTGGAACGGCAGCAACGCCGAATGTTCGTCTTGCTTCTGTAGGGGGCCTTGCCAACACTGCTGCACTGGGCGCCAATACTGGCATCCTTGTAGCGGACGCCAATGGTGACATCGTCAAACGTTCCTTTGCAAATATTGCAGACTCGATTGGCGCCACATCATTCTGGAATCTCAACGGCAACAACACCTCGACCGCTTGGAATGGAACCACAGGTACAAGGCTTGGTACGACGTCGGCCTTGCCCTTGGTTCTTGCAACAACAAACGCTACTGCTCAGGACATACGCTTCTTCACCGGAGCATCGGGCGCCAATGAACGCATGCGTATTCTTGGCACGGGAGAGATTGGTATTGGGGCCACGGCACCAACTACGGGTCACATGCTAACGATCGCGTCGGTCCCTGCCGCAGCTGGTGTAGGGTTGAACATCGATCTCACTGGCACGACGACAAGCTCTGGTGTCACGATCAGAAACATCGGCAACAATGGTGGCAACGATGCAGGGATTGTACTCGGCACAACAAGCAACGGAACGGGAACGGCAATGCGTATTGGCTCCGTCGCTGGCTTCAACGACCCTGGTGTTGGTATCGAGATCGAGGCCAGTTCCAATGGTATCACGTATCAGTCAACAAATACAGGGTCTGGAATCGGTTTCCGCTCTGGTGTAACGGCTACGCGTCCTAGAATTGGTATCGAGGCCTTCTCGCGTGGCACATCCGGCGCCGACGCTGTGGCAGTTCGTGGTAATGCCAACGCTACAACTGCCGGCAATGGCATTGCTGGTCATTTCCTCACAGAAGGCACCACGGGTAATCTCTGGCCGCTCATCGTCAGCTCTGGCAACAACAATGATGTGTACCTCGGCTCGAGCGCCGCTGACGTTCCAGCCTCGTTGTCTACTATCGTCGGCACAACGAACGCCAATACAACGTTCATGAATAATGCTCAACTGAGCGGTACAATTCTCCAACGTGGCAATGCACAGATTGCCAATGCAGCTGGAAGTACAGCGTCGATCGGTAATGCAACGGGAACAATAACGCTGTCGGGAACCGCTGCTACTCCTAACATTACCATGACATCGGTCGGTGGCACTGCAAATGCTACCGTGCCCGTTGGATATGATCGCGCACTCGTTGCAAATGCATCTGGACTTGTCTCTCAAGCCTCCTTTAGCGCCATTCTTGCATCCGGTGCATGGACGCTTACTGGTAACGCCGGCACCAATCCAGCCACGAACTTCCTTGGTACGACTGATGCTCAGCCCTTGGCAATCCGCACAAACAATGTGGAACGCTTGCGGGTCAATAGTACGGGCGAAGTCGGAATCGGAATAACTGCTGCCGCAGGATATTCCCTTCACGTAGGCGGTACGGCTGGTACACCGAACGTACGCCTGGCATCCGTTGGTGGGGCAGCAAGTGTTGCCGCATGGACGCCAACGGCAAACGACGGCATCATTACAGCCGACAACAATGGCGACCTCGTAAAACGATCAACCGCTACTGT
>JALOMA010000036.1 GCA_025455735.1 Candidatus Kapaibacterium sp. | reverse complement strand
AGAATGGCTTTGCGGAGAGCTTCGTGGGAACGTACCGACGGGAAGTCCTCAACGCGGAGATCTTCATGTCACTCGCTGAAGCAAAGGCGATCTCTACCATGTGGCTGAACATGTACAATACCGAACGACCACATAGCAGAAACGACTATCGACCACCAATCACTGCATTCCAAAAACATGCAGCCTGACACCATTTTATAACCTGTCACTGGACCGATAAACCATACCTACTCACGTTGACTGTCTTCGCTCAGAATACAGGCAGGTTGCAGATTCTTTGTTGGTTGAGTATGACAAGGAGTTCAGCTCTGATTCTGATAACACGTCAGGGTATGCATGCCGTAACGGCTGGTGGTGAACCGTGGACTGAAGATTTCCATAGCGGCAGATGGTGCCTACGGGCTTTTTCCAATGACCACGCATGAAAATCGATACAATTGGGCCCCTTGTATTCCACCGTAGCGCCTCCAATACACGTCCCGTGCGGTGCGTATTACCTAAGGGTAGAACCTCTCTGAACAGTAAGGATGGTCATTTGTGAGGAGTAATTACAGTGGACTCGGATCGAAGGAGGTATCACGTTCGTGTTCGGTCAGTGTTCAGAAGAGACCTCGATAAGGTAGTCGTACCTCTCAAGGTTCATGACGAAGGCCAGGGAATGAATGTTCAAATCGATTAGCTACCAGAGCAACGTGCCATATATGGTGTCTTGAGGACTATGCAACGATACAGTATGGAACTCGTCAGTGTTCTTACCGAACCCGTTCTTGAAAAAACGAACGCCCCTGCCGCATCGTTGCGGCAGGGGCGCTTCGTTATGTGTCAGTGAGCGGCTAAAGGTTGTATTACCGTACGACTGCGAGTGGCAGTGTTGCACGGTACGATCCTGACGTCACTTGCACGGTGTACATACCGGACGCAAAAGGCGTCGTATCGACAGCAATTGTCTGCGGTCCTTCGGCAACGTTGGTTAACGACTGCGTTGACAGAACGCTACCTGTTGCGTCCACGATGGAAACGCGAACATCACTTGCGGCTGGCTGGGTGAAGGCGATGCGAGAAATTGCACTCGTTGGATTGGGCATCACAACCGTGTTCGGGAGTGCCAGAACTTCGCTAACGCTTGAAGATAAGGGGGGCAGGAGGGCAGAAGTACCATCAGGGAGAACGGCGAGCAAACCAAAGGCAGGACCATTTTGATTTTCCGCTGGCGAAAGAAATCCCGATGCCAAGACTACAATTGACTGACCTGTCAAGTTGGACAAGTCTGCTGTGAAACGTGCGATCGCTCCCGCACCAGCTGGCGCAACACCAATGTTATACGATGCTGCTGGAACGCTCCGATAGTCGCTTACGCGTCCGTACGAAAGGCCTGGAATCAGCACGTCATCACCGTTCAGGACGTCAACCTTTGGAGCATCCGTTGCACCGTGGAACACAACGAAGTCCACATTACCCGCTGTCGATGCGCTTGGACGGATGTTTGTCAAGGAATATACTTCGAAGCCGATCGACTCTGCGTCTTGATCTGTATTTGCTTTGAAGTCTGCTGGCGTAATGACACCATTGGCAACTGCCACATAGCGTCCTGATGGCAGGTTAATTGTCAAAGGAACAGCGACATCCGCGACACTTTCCGAATTGCGTAAAGCAATTCCAACATTTACATCGGTATCAGCTGGGAGTTCCAAGAAACTCGTTGCCGTGCGGAATGCGAAATTGTCGAGGCGACGCTCTCCATTAATGTAGATGTCAACTTCGCTAACGAGTGGATCCGCTGCATTGTGGATAAGCTGTAGCTGTACGGGTGGCACGAATACAGGCAACTCAACCAAAGCACCACCGGATGGCAGCGCTACGAAAAGGCCGAATGCGGGACCACTCTGATTCGCTGCCGGATTGAGGAAACCAGATGCCAAAACTACGGCAGCTGCACCGCCTAGTTCGCGCACATCAACTTCGAATTGAGCAATCGGATCTGCCCCTGTTGGAGCAATTCCTACAACATATTCGCCGGCGGGCAAAGAAAGATACTCAGCTGACTTGCCGTAGGAAATGTTTTCGCGTAGACGTTGCGTACCTGCTACAACATCGACTGCTGGTGCATCCGTAGCGCCGTGGAAGATCAGTAGGTCAACATTGCCAGAGACGGACGCTGTTGCACGAATATCCGTCAATGGGAAGAGATTGAATGCAATAGGTGCAGCATTGGGATCAGGATTGGCCGCAAATTGCGAAGGGGTACGTACGCCATTTGCTACAACGACAAATCGTCCTTCGGGCAGCCGAACGGGGAACGTTGCAACAGCATCGTTCACGGACTCGGATGTTCCTGGTGCAATGGCGATGGATAGATCGGTGTTCGCAGGGATGGGGAGAAATTCAGTAGCCGTCCTAAATGCGACGTTATCGAGCTCGCGCTTGCCATTGATGTAAATGTCAACGACATTCACACTTGGGTCAGCCGCGTTGTGGATGATTTGTACCTGGGCGTTTTGTGCCACAAGTGCCGACGCTCCAAGAACCAGAGTCACGGCCATCGAAACAAAGCGCTTCATAATGCACCTTAAAGAAGTAATGAAAAAAGCAAGGAATTAGTCATAGCTAACGCAGTGTGCGCTTTTGGGAAACGCCACGCTTATCGTCTTGCAATCAACGTTGCCACTATCGCCAGGCAGGATAGCGATAGAGCGTAGGTGTGGTTTGAGCTACCAATGGGAGCACGGTGGAGTTGATAGGGCCGAAGCCTCCGCGTGCTGTTCCAACCGTTGGATACTTTCCTCTTGCCATGGAGTATCCGATTTCGAAGTGTGCGGGCCAAATGATGTTTGGCGCGCTAAGAAAATTCTGAGGTACGCCGTCCACATACACAATGAACCTATCATCTGCATGGCCAATCATGACGCCTTCTAACTCAGACAGAGATTGGATGACAGTTCCATCCGTCAAGCTTCCATTGTGTACAATAACGTGGGCGATGGCCGCGGATGAGGCTATTTCTGGTAGGTTATGGCGCAAGGCAAGGGAAGGGAAGTCCTCCATCACCAGCGATCCTGTACGGCCATCCGCAGCCAAACTACCGCCACCCCAAACGATCCAAGGATATTGTTCGCTCTCTGTCTGCCACAACAACGCAACACGTGCGCCAGCCGGAAAGGCCTGTGCTCCTCGTGTTTCGTACGTCAAGCGAAGAAGTGCGTCATCACCTGGTTCGTAGAAGAATGTTGTGTTGTTGTTTGTATGCGTCAACTCCAGAAGGTTGCTGGTCAAGCTTGTAATACGCAGCGTGTCTTCTGTACCATTATCGCCCGAAAGACGTAAGACTTTCGTAACGGTGTCTGATGACCATGTGCCCGTTACTCGAGGCGAGTATAGGGAAACGCGGCTAAAGGCTCCACCTGGGAATAACCGCAAGGACCCGGCATCCTCCGTTGCGGTACCGTTCAGGCGGGTCTCGCGAAGCCTCCACGATCCCACGAGCGTGGGTTTGGCCGGAGGTGGGTTGACTGGCAGCAACGTCGTATCGGCGCAACCGACACACATCACCATGAGCAACCAAACAGCAGTGCAGATACGAATGTTGTTCATGTAGAAATGCTCCACTACCATTGGAAGGTAAGACCGTAGGTAAATCCGAGTTTTTCCGTCGTGCTCCATGCACCATCGAGCTGATAGGCAAGAGCCGTTGCTTCAAGACCGGCCTGCATTGAAAGTCCGTTAGCCAACATCATCGAGAGCCCAATGGTTCCTCGCCCTACTGGTCCTTGGGGTGATGCTCCAACTCCTGCTTGAATGAATGGGCGCACGTTGTCAACAATCGGTAGGGCGGGCGCAGAATATCTCCCTACGGCGGCTGCCCAGATCAACGTAGCTCGCGGGGCAAAATCTCCAGTTGATGTGCGCACAAAGACAGGGAATGTCTCTTGGCCAACCTCAGCACCGATGGTGACGTCCTCCGATAATGCATACCGAACGCCGAGGCCAAGGTTGTTGAATGCCATATCACGGTCGGTGGCCGTAGAGCGCCCGGGGAACAATTGCAATGTAGACATACCCCGTACGGATACACTCCAGCGCCGATGCTCCAATGGTTGTTCCAATGCCAACTCCGTGGCAACACCTGGCGTACCAACGTGCACAACGCGGAGATGCTCTACCATATGGACACGCGTATCATTCACAACCGGCGTTGTGGCAGACTGGAAGGACAACTCTGGCTGCTGCTCTGGCTGCTGGATGGTTTCTTTAGAGGAGGAAGACTGTTCTTGGACCACGAAGGGAAGGTTGAAGGAAGCCGTGCGAGTATCGACAGTTTTACGTGTTCCCGCTGCCTCACCGTGCAGATCCCGAGAGGTGATTGCATCTGGAACGGCGCTATTGCTAATTGACGTCTCTAACCGTGATTGACTATTCGCGTCTCGGCCTGCAACAAGCTCATTTCGCTCAGGTGTCACTGGATTCGTAAGCAAAGAAAGCAACGTACCAGTAAGGACACCTCCCAAGAGTAAGAGCACTGGCATAAATGACCACGTTGTGGTGGCCGCTTGAACAACTGTCTCCGTTGCTGGAGCAAAAGCTTTTGCAAAGAGCGACGCTGTGACGTGGTCCGGTGGTACCATCCCACGTGCATCCCTTCCAGCTGCCGTGTTGATGGCCAGGGCAGCTGTAAACTCGCGCTGAAGCTCGGACGACGTTGCGAGAGCCTCAAACAAGTGACTCCGCTCGGCGTCTGTAGCCTCGCCATCGAGATAAATCGTTATCAAGTCACTGGCAGTCATGGGAGGTTTTATTCTTCTCGTTGATGAATGGAGGCTGGGGCATCAGTGCCCAAATACGATGACAGAACATTCCGTAATCGCCGTTTTCCGCGAACAACCCAATTGCGAACCGTGCTTACAGGAACGTCCATAACAACGCCAATTTCCTCGTATGACATCTCATCGTACATCTGGAGGACAACGGCCTCGCGATGATGCTCTGGTAAAACGTCCAAGGCAATGCGAACGACGTTGTGCAATTCGTCCGTTTCCACCGATGGCTGTACTGAGAGAGCGTCAAGGACATCTTCCGAATCCAGGACAAAGCGTTCTCGTGCTTTCGCGTTCAAACAGTGGTTTCTCGCTATGCGTAAGAGATAGGCAAGGACATTGTCGACTGCCGTACCACGTTCGGCCGAACGCAGAAACGATAGAAACGTCTCTTGAAAGACGTCATCAGCACGCACACTGTCACCAAGTATGGTCCTGCAGTATGCATAGACGCGCCGGTTGTACCGACCGTAGATCTCTGAAAAAGCTCTTTCTCTCTCTGCGCCAGAGAGCAAACTAAAGAGATCCGAATCGGACATGGATGGGAAGTGAAGTGTCATTGTTGCAGGAAGGACACGTGGCAGGAAACCTGTGTTTCACCACAGAAGAAAAATTATTGTCGAAGGGATGACATACCGCCGTCGACTGGTATCGTGGCCCCCGTTGTCCACGTTGCATCAATTGCCACAAACAACGCTGCCCGCGCTACCTCCGTCGCCGTGCCAATTCGTTGGAGGGGGTGGCGCTTGCCCGAAGCCTCTCGTTTTGCCTCATCCGAAACAAGTCGTGCAGCCAGAGGGGTGTCTGTCAAGGAAGGTGCTATAGCGTTTACTCGAATCAAGGGCGCATACTCTGCCGCTAGGGACCGTACAAGCCCTTCAAGAGCCGCCTTGGCCATGGCAATCGATGCGTGGTACGGCATTCCCACTGATACTGCAACAGTGCTGAACAGCGTAATGGAAGGAGTCACGCCACTCTTCAATTGTGGCAGGGTTGCCTGTATGCATCGAACGGCTCCCTGAACATTGACGGCAAAGTCCGTGGCAATGTCGATCTCCGACAGGCGATGAAAGGGCTTCAACGTAATCGTACCAGGACAATAAACGAGTGCATCCAAGGGCCCGAGATTTTGGATGGTGTCCGTGTTGGCTTCCGTAGGATCAAACAATACGGCTGTTCCATACGGCACCAACCCCGTACGCGATGTTCCGAACACGTGATGCCCCGCCTCATGTGCAAGACGGGCCATTTCCAATCCGATACCCGTGCGGGCTCCAACGATAAGAATGCGTGCCATAGCTGACCTTTCATGTTCAATCTACGCCGCGGAACAGAGCTATGACGCTCTGCGTTCCCAACGGCGTGATTTGAAAGCGCCGTGATTTTTGTAGTTTGACGGCGTTGTTTATTTACGTAGTCCCCATACACCGTCCATGACACGCTCCATCATCCCTGTTGTAGTACTCCTCTGCACCTTCTTGTTTACTGGTTGCTCCACGGAGGAACCAGAGTATGTTGCTGAGCGCTTGACCGTCGAGGAGCTGAACACATCTGCCGGATTCATCTGGTTTCCTGCCGAAACAAGCCTCTACCAGCCAAACCCTGTCAAGGTTTCCGAGGTTCGCGACAACTTCACGAGCTCTACGAAGGCCGTTATCTTTGTTCGCCCCACATGTTCTTGCCGCGGTACGCAAAAGCTATTTCCGCAGGTTGTCAAAACATTGATGGAAGCGAACGTTCCAATGGATCGTGTCGAGATATACTCCGTACGATCCACCCGCGACCAACACCCCTATCAGGATCGCATTACGCTTAACGAGCTACCTGCCGTGTTCATCGGCCGATCTGATACCATCACGGTTGGTTTCGTTGAGGCGGACTACACGGGATTTAACGCCGATACGCTTGTGGCACGTGCCTTGCTTCGCCGTTAACGTCAACTCTGCAGCATACACTCGAGGATACCATGATCTCCAAGCTCAGTGCCTCCGATGGCACTACCATAAAGTTCTTCCTTGGAAGTGCACCGTGTGGTACACAACCTCATGTTACCGAAGACGAGGGGACCGATCTTAATTTCTCCGCTTATTGGGTGCCTAATCCGCGCGATTCCTACAGCGTGATTGCGACTGGCGACTCGATGATTGGTGCTCGAATTTTTGCCGGAGACATGCTCGTGATCGACACAGGAAGAGAAGCCCGTGAAGGTTCCATTGTTGTTGCTTGGTTGAACGGTGAACTTACTGTCAAGCGGCTGGGAACCATTGATGGTGCCACCGTTCTGATTCCCGAGAATCCCTGTTATGCCCCAATTAGCCTGCGCGCCGACGACGACTTCCGCATACTGGGAGTTGTGACGTCCGTACACCGTAAGGTGTGACGTGGCCCCCTACAAGGAAAAAGAAAGGGTCGACTCCACATCAGGAATCGACCCTTTTTTCATTGCACATTTGGAAGGGGGCCGGGGCGCCAGTTCCGCCTACCACTTCATGATATTGACTTCGTCGACGTAGACTGTCTGTTTGCCACGATACAGCGCCAACACAATTGCAAGCCCAACAGCGGCTTCAGCTGCTGCGACGGCCATAATGAAGAAGACGAACATCTGTCCAGCCACATCGCCGAGGAAAGAACTGAAGGCAACCATCGTGAGATTGACTGCATTCAGCATGAGCTCCAGGGACATGAAGATGATAATGGCATTGCGACGCGTTACCACTCCTACCGTGCCGATCACGAACAGAACGGCTGAGAGAATCAGATAGTAATCGAGAGGGATAGTCGTTGGTAGCATGATGGATCCTTATTGGAGTTGGCGTTTTGCCAAAATGACAGCGCCAATCAGAGCTGCAAGGAGCAGCAAGGAGACAGCCTCAAAAGGGAAGAGGTAGCTTGTGAAGAGCGTCTGGCCGATGGACTCCGTAGTGCCTATGGCGGCAGCTTGTTTGCTGAGTTCATTCATGCCTGTTGGTTTGACCGTAACCATGAAGATGATCTGCGCTGCCAACAGTGTACCTAACAATGCACCGAACGTCTTTCGCATGTTCACACGCTCGGTAAGCTGTTCCTCGTTGCCAAGATTCAACAGCATGATGACGAAGATCACCAACACCATGATGGCGCCTGCGTAAACGAGCACTTGAACTGCAGCGACAAACTCAGCTGAAAGCGTCAGGTATAAACCCGTGAGCATGAAGAAGTGCCCTACAAGCGACATTGCTGCAGAGACGGGGTTACGACGCGTGATGGTGAAGATTGCACTTGCAATCGCACCAATGGCGAAGAGCATGAACAGTATTGGCACAGTCACAGGCAGGATCCAGTTAGCGTCACAAAACGGGGCAAATATACGCGATTGTATGATTGGGGCAGCTATCCTTCAAAGCGTTCGGCAGAGCGGACGCCACGGATACGAACAAGCTTGTCGAAGATACGCTTCAGGTGGTCAACATCATGTACATAGACGGTGAGTATGCCTTCAAACATAGAGTCGAAGGCGTCAATATTGACGCCCCGAATGTTCGTATTGTCTACTCCCATAACAGCACTTGTGATGTCATTGAGCATGCCCGGACGATCATCGCCAGTGATCTTGACGGCTGCAAGAAACTGGCCTTGATGACGGGTGCTCCAAGCCAGTTCAACGATGCGCGGACGTAGTTTGTCCTGGAAGTCAACAACGTTGCGACAGACGGATCGATGGACTTTGATTCCGGTACCGATGGTAACGACGCCTACAATGTCATCTCCCGGCACAGGATTACAACAGCGAGCGTACGAGTAGAGTACTTTGCCAACCGAAGAACTGTCACCAACAAGTTTGATTCCGTCGGAGTTCTCTCGTGCGGACGATCGGAAGTCCTGAACGGTGAACGTCTCAACCGTCTCATGATGATCCGTGCTGGGATTCGACGGTGCCCAGGTTGACCGTATTAGTTCCGATGCCTGATCAGGGGCAATCATGCCCCTGCCGATAGCAGCAAAGAACTCGGTTCGATTGTCGTACCGAAGATTATGGACGACGATACGTTCAAGCTCATCGTCGTTTAGATGGATGCCATCGCGCTTGGCACGGCGTTCCCAAAGCTCCCGTCCATTCTGGATGGTTGCTCGGCGTTCTTCGTTGAGTATTCTGCGGATGTGCGACTTTGCCTTGTGCGTCACCACGATACGTTCCCAGTCCCGGTTGGGGGATTGGTTGCGTGATGTAAGGATTTCGACTTGATCACCGGTTTCGAGGGCATGATCCAGCGGAACAATTCGACCATTGACCTTTGCTCCAATGCAACGCGCTCCTACTTCGGAGTGGATGTCGAAGGCAAAGTCGATGGGCGTTGCACCGCGGGGCAAGATGCGTAACTCACCCTTTGGAGTGAAGACATAAATCTCGTCCTGATAGAGATTGAGCTTGAAGCTCTCCATGAGTTGCTCTGGCGCTTCATCGCCCGCATTTTCAAAGATGTCCCGCACCCACGTGGCCCACTCTTCGAGGTCCTTACTATCAATCCACGATGAGGCGGCACCCGTTTGCGCCTTGTAGCGGAAGTGAGCAGCCACACCTCGTTCCGCAAAGTCATGCATGGCTCGCGTACGGATTTGAATCTCGACGCGTTTCCCTTCCGTGCCGATGACAGTGGTGTGTAGGGAGCGGTATCCGTTCTTCTTGGGCACGGAAATGTAATTCTTGAAGCGCTCGGGAACGGGAACATAGATTTCGCTGACAATGCCGTATGCAAGGAAGCAATCATTGTTGTCGTCCGTGTCCAGGATAAGCCTGACGGCGAAGAGGTCATAGAGTTCATCGAGGGTCTTACCTCGTGTGACCATTTTCTTGTAGATGCTGTAGATGTGCTTGGGCCTGCCGCTGATTTCGAACTTGATGTGATGATCATTCAGACGATCTGCTATCGGTCCAGCAAACTTGCGAATGTAGTCCTCGCGCTCCTCGCGTGTTGAGTTGAGCTGGCGTTTGATGTCATCGTAGGCATCCTTGTTCAGGATCTTGAAGGAAAGGTCTTCAAGTTCCCATTTGATGTTGCCCAACCCGAAACGGTGTGCAAACGGAGCGTAAATGTCCATGGTCTCGCGTGCCAGACGTTCCTGGCGCATGGGAGGCAGGGCTTCAATGGTACGCATGTTGTGAAGCCGGTCAGCAAACTTGACAAGGATGACACGAACGTCGTTAACCAATGACAAGAGAAGCTTGCGATAGTTCTCTGCCTGGGTTATCTCCCTGCTCTGGAAAACATCGCTGATTTTTGTGGCTCCGTCGACAATATCCGCAACCTCAGCACCGAATTCCTCGCGAATGTCCTTCAACGAGAACTCGGTGTCTTCAACAACGTCGTGAAGAAGGGCAGCAGCTACGCTCACATCATCAAGGGGAATCTCCCGGCAGACGATAACGGCGACCTGAACAGGATGGGTGTAATAGGGCTCGCCGCTGCTGCGAACGTCTTTCTTATGGGCCTCGACGCAGAAACGGAAAGCACGCGTAATGAGGTCCTCATTGCAACGAGGCAGGCCTAACCGCGCTTCCTTAAGCAGTACGGCAAGGTCTGCCTCGGCATCCAGTCCAAACAGATGGTTGTTGTCAGGTTGCTCGGTACGTTTTGACTTGAAGAATGGTCGAGCCATGGAAGTCCGTCATCGTTTTACCACCAGTGAGTAGTGAGCCACACCGCTGCCCGTGCGGGCAATGACGAAATATGTACCTTGCGCGTATGCAGACACGTCCATTGGGATAACGAGCGATTCTTCGATAAAACCCGTGTACAAGGTCGTCATTGTTTGACCACTGACCGAATGTACTGAAATGGTAACAGGTGATGACGTAGGTTTTTGTGCGTCGACGATAATCTCAGTTGATGTTTGCACTGGGTTGGTCATTGCACGAATCGAAAGACCTGTCTGATTTTTCGTCTCAGATGGTGCAACTGAGGTAGGATCTTCAGGTACAACCACAGGAGCACCAGCTTCTAACCAGGCCAGACCACGATCCAGAATCATCGTCCGCTCCTGATCATTGAGCATCCGTTGAGGGTTGATACCAAGGACGATACTTCGTGAAAGCGTGTCTGTTGACATGTAGCGAGTTGCGATCACATTATTTGTGGTACGATTCCGAAGAATCGATGCTGATCCGCTTGACGAGGTTCGCAGGGCGATGTTGGGCACGTAATTGGAGCCACGGTGATGGTTCAAGCGGGGCAATTGGCAATCAATACGATTCATTCCGCCGGTGACGGGGTCGCCAACTGTGCCATCGAGTACGCGCCTTCCATCCCCCTCGTCATTGGGGACGTCTACACCGAAGAAACGGGTGCCAAAGGAACCGAGGAGCGTTAATGAGGGGTCATCTTCGAATCTCCTTGCAAGGGCATCATCGGCGATGAGAAAGACGTCGACATCATTCTCGCGGAGGCCAACAAGTACCGCCTCGTCAGTCGGATTAACGTCGCCAAAACTGCCGGAAAACCACAGCACCGTCTCGATAGAATCAAGTTGGTCAACGACTGTATTAAATACCGTGGTACTGAGCGCAACGTATCCCCGACGTTCTGTCAAGGCAACCGCGTTTGTGATGGAGAATTCTTCGGTTGGAGCATCATCAACAATGACACGCCTTAGGTTACTGGGCACGACCGTTATGGATGCAACAGTGGGTGGAATCGTTTCGTTGTCAACAGCGACAGCGCGAATCGTTACGTTGCCAGGCTTGGGAGGTGATCCTGCAGTTGCATAGTCAAGAAGGACATCGACATCAAGAACGGAATTTGGCGCGACGACATGTGTTGGCGTGTTCCATGACGCCGTCCAGTCGGATGATTGCGATTCCAACGAGAAGGTTTGGGATTGACTCGATCCATTCGACAGACGAATGCGTGTAGTTGCCGATGATGGCGTGGCAAGGACGATGTTGTCGCTTTGTACGATACCACTGGTCCCTGCCGTTTCTAGGCGGACGACCGTTGCAGTCGCTTGATCCGTGTACCATATGTGATTATCTGGGCCAATCGTAATGCCTGCGAGGGCCGTTGCTCCCGTGCTGATGGTGCCCATGAGTGTTGGCAAGGCCCCTTTCAGATCGTACATGGAGATGACACCTGAGGCTCGATCTCCAACGATCAGGCGGTCCCCTTTCACGTCGATTCCCACTGGCATCGAAAGACCGTCGGAAATCACTGTTTCAACGGAAGCACCAGTATACTCGGAGAATTCACGAACGTTTTCAGCACTCTCGTCGGGCATGGTCAGATCGCGTGCGTAGGAACCAGTTCTGACGTCCAGTCGAAGAATACGTTTGCCGCCTGGATCAACGATGTACAGCATGGACCGCTCGCGGTCGAAGGCCAGGTGAGCTGGCGTGTTACGATCTACAGGGGTGATCGAGACGTTGGAGAAGCGCCGAATAACACCGTCGCGATGGTCCGTACCGCCAACTTCGTGTGGGTCGGCAAAGTCATAACGAACGACGTCCTTGTATCGAGCGTCACTGACCCAATACACGCTCTCCGATTCGTTGGCAATACCCATGCACCAAGGGCTTTGGTGGAGCATGTCAAGGTGCGACGCCAGGTAGTCTCGGTTGTTTTGATAAGCAGAAGCAAAAATTGCAGTGTCGGAAGACCAGAGCGTCGGCCCCATGAACATATAGTTTGGGCGGCCTTCGCCAGGCCAACCGCTTTGCGCTGTTGCAAATGTCCCGTTGTCCGAGAAGGCAATCCCCTGTGTTCGATACATGAAATGCGAAGCAGCGGCATCGGTTTTCAGACGGATGGTCTGGCGTTCCGTGTTGGCATTATGGATGATAGCCATCCCAGCAGCTCCATTTTCCGTCGTAACAACCCAGAGGTCATTAGGGTGAAGAACGGAACGATCAAAGTCCAAATCAACGGGGTTTACGATACCATTGGCCGGCCCAGCGACGATTTTTGGTGTCACTGTAGCGCCAATGTAGTTCCGAAGCAGGCGGTCATCCGACGATCCGGCACGCTCCACGCCAGCCGATCGCACAGCGTGTTGGATGAGCATTGTGACATCCATGAACGGTTCGTTGCTGATGGTGGAGAACCGAACGACACCGTCGTGAAGGACCATAGACGCGTGTAGGTCGAGAAGTGTGTCGTTCTCGGTGCGTATTGCCCCGATGGAAGCAGCAATGACGTTCTGGGGATCGCTGACAAACGTGAACACCTCTGGGTGGTAGTTCATGCGCTCTTGGAGCTTCCGTGATGTCTCCGGATTGTCCTCGCTGACGGCTATCACACGGATGCCTGCCTTGTGCAGCGCCTCCGCATGTTGGTTGAGATAGGTGAGCTGCCGGACACAATGAAGACAGGAATATCCGAGATATCGAACAACGATGACGGTGCCAGTTAACGGCATCGCAGATAGCGATGGAAGTTTGTTCCCAACAGGGATCGTAGACGGATATCGACGAGCTGGCACGTGCCCGTCATTGGCAGATGCGGACATCGTAACCGTCGCACATGCCAAGGCTGATAGAATCGAGAAACGAATGTTCATAGCTGCGTAGAATGTGGTGATTGTTCGTTGCTCTGGCTGTAAATCCGCAGAGTCACGAATTCGTTCAATAAGTTACTGCTTACCATCTGATTGAAAAAACGAAACGCCTCTGCCTAAAGGGGGACAGGGGCGTTTCGCTGCATGGGTATGGGGACGTATGGGCGGGGTAGGGCGGGACGATCCGTCACCACTTGTCGCGGGGCTGGGCGTGCAGCGGTGCTAAACAAAGAGACCTCCGGCCGGATATCCGGAGGTCCCACCGGTCACTGCACGTGGGACAACTGTCCCGCAAGTGTGTCAACAAAACCAGTATTGATCCATGACCAGTTCCGGTGACGATTCAAAAATCGCACTTTGGCTTTCCGTTGACGTCAACCGAAAGGTTGATATCGGTACAATGAGCGGTTGAAACCGTGGCTGACAGGTGGGCATTGCGTTGATTGAGGCAATAGGCGATCTTTGTACGTCACGTTTTCAATTGGTGGTATTATCATGGGAGTTTACATGCGACACGTTATAGGGTGTGCCGTTGCAGCATTCGTTGTTGCGGCATGTGGCGAAAAGGTTTCGGAGACCGCCGAAGCCTTGAAGAACATCCAGTCAGTTGCCTCGTCGGCGGACGATGCCCAGAAGGCAACGGACGCATTGACGAGGAGAATGGAGGAAAGGCGTGCAAAGGGAGACACGGCGACGATTCCCTACGCTGATCTTCAGAAGATGCTTGGAGATGTCTCTGGTTGGACAGGTGAAGAACCAGGTGGCGAGTCGGTAACCATTCCCGGTGCGTCAATGAGCTCGGCATCGAGAGTATATCGTAACGGCTCGAAGGAGATGACCGTGAAACTCACGGACTACAACGGTAATGGGTTAAGCTATGCTGCGTTAACAGGCATGTTCGCTTTGGTAATGTCTACGGACAATGCTGAGAAGTCCGAATCGACATTCCGTGGCGCCAACGAGTTTATCAACGGCTTTGCCTCCTTCTACAAGAAGGAACAGCGTGCCTCGGTAACGTGGGGACTTGGAGGGCGATTTGTACTCCAAATTGACGGTACCGGGGTTTCTTCCGCTGATGAGGTCAAGACCTTTGGACAGAACTTCAACCCAGAGAGACTTGCTTCCCTGTAGCGCTACTCAGGATTGCTCGCGGGTTCGTCATCAAACATGAAAAAGGGGCTATCAGCAATACTGATAGCCCCTTTTCATACGTCTTCGTCAATAATCAATTGATGACTTCTAGCGGTTTTCGGTGATTCCCTTGGATGCAGGTGAAGCAGACGTGGACATGATGGTCACGAATGCTTTGGTGTTGTCTTCGGAATCAATACCAACATTGATCGTTACGACGTTGCCATCGCAGACAGCCCGTAGTTCAGCGCCATCCTTGTAGCGCGCAACGACTTTCGCGCCATCAGCTGCGAGGCGTCCTGTCAGCGAGAGTACAAATTCGCGTGCATTATTCGCCGACGACGTGGAGTGCCACGTAGCAGCACCGTTAAGACGGCCTACTGCGTCAAAGGTCAGTTGGATTTGCTCATTCCGGCGGCTGTCGTCAATCGTAATGGAGAAGGTGCCCAAAGAGATGTCACCGTCGCGCTTCGCACCGATGACGCCATTGCGGCGAAGGCCAGAGTAGATGTCGTTGACAGTCGCTCCCCAAGGCGCCACAATGTTCTCGCAGGACGTCCACTCCACAGGGGACCACAGGACGCGGTTTCCAGGGCCAGCGACAAGCGCCTGTGTTCCGACAATACAGCCAATCACGAGATACAAAATCGTCTTCATGTCCATCTTTCAGTGCAGCCGCATGCGCTCGGCTAATTGAATACGACACAAAAATGTCCCTCTTCGCATCAGTATTTTATCAGCGGAACTACGTAATGTGTAACATGTTGATTAGAAAGAACTTACAACGTAATGGGGAGCGGTACATGTTTCGCCTACGTAGTTCTTCGTACCAGAAGCAAGGGAGTGAACTGCCGGTATACAAGGGATGCATCGGATGTCGGTCAGGCGCTTGCAACGGCCGGCGGTTTTGTGCTGACGAGTGAAGCGGTGACGGTTGAAAATGTCGCCGCGCTCGCCTTCAACATTCCGCTTTTTGAGACGTCGACACTTGAAATCAGCAAGTTTGCGGACCGCCAATTTGCAGAAATCGGCGATCTCGTGACCTATCAGATTCAACTGCGGAACGCGGCCGCATCGCCGTTAACGGGCGTTCAGATCCAGGATCAATTGCCGGATGGTTTCGTCTATGCCGACGGAACTGCCGGAATTGACGGACGTTTACGGCGCGAGCCGATCACGCCGGTCGTTGCCGGACGGTCGCTCCGATTTGATCTTGGCACGATGTCCGCCGGCGATGCCGTGACGATTTCATACCGTGTTCGGATCGGCGCCAGCGCGGCCGAGGGCGAGCAATTTAATCTCGCGACGGCGAGCGGTCGGCAACCGAACGGCGACCCCGCCTCGACGGCCCAGGCGCGGGCCGGGATTCGTGTTCGCGGCGGCGTCTTCGGTTTGACGCAGGTCATCGTCGGTCGTGTTTTTGTTGACGCCGACAAAAACGGACGCTTCGACAACGGAGAAAAACCTCTCGCCGGCGTCCGGATTTATCTCAACAACGGAAAGTCCGTCATCACCGACGACAACGGTCAGTATAGTTTTCCGGTCGTCGATTCAGGTTCGATGGTCGTCGCGCTTGATCCCGTCACACTTCCGGCGCTAACGGTCAGATGCCGCAAGTAAACAAACCGGCGGATCAGTTTGTCACGACATCCGCGCCGACGCGCCAAACTGACGCGCCCGAAAAAACTGCGCAGAATGATCCTGCCAGGGCTACTTCACTTCCGGGCGTCGGGCCGGTAACCCCGAATCGGGCGCCGGGAACTTATACGGTTGAGAACACCACGACGATTTCGCCGGTCGCGCCGGGCGACGTGTTTCTCGTTTCGCCGACGAATGAGACTGTTCTGATGACACCGGCGCTGCAGATTGAAGCGCGCGTCGCGAAGGGCTGGACACTCGAGGCGACGGTCAACGGAGAACGAATTACCGGTCAGAATCTCGCCGAAACGAGAGTCGATAACCGCAACGGTATTACAGTCTTTTCGTACGTCGGTATTCCGGTCAAACCGGGGCCAAATCAAGTTCGACTGACGGCCGTCAGCGCGCCTGGCGAACGCGGAAAAACGGTCGAGTTCAACGTTTTCGGACGCGGTCCGGCCGAGCGACTGGAAATAACCGAAGAAACGAACGCGACGCCGCTTCCCGGACAACTTGTCCGGCTACGAATCCGTGGGTTTGATCAACTTGGAAATCCGGCGGCGGATGGTCCCGTCAGTTTGCAGACATCAGCCGGACGAATTCGTTTGACGGGCGGAAAAGCCAGCGGCGAAGATGACCGGCAACTGACGGTCCAGTTGGAAGGCGGCGCGGCGCTCGTTGAACTAAGCGGTGAAGCCTCGCTCGGAACAGTCCGCGTGAAGGCCGTCACCGGCGGTGCGGAGGCCAGCGCAGAAGTCCGCTTTTCGGCCGAATTACGCCCGACACTGCTCGTCGGATTGGCCGAACTCTCCGTTGGTCGCAATGCACCCGAGATCGCCAACTCAAACGATCAGCGTAATTTTCTCGCGCGTCTCGCCGTTTTTTATCGCGGACGGTTTCTTGGTCCGAATCTGTTGACGCTTTCGTACGACTCAAATCGTCCGCTCAATCGCTTCGGTGGCCGCGACCGCTTCGGTGCGTCGGATGCCCTTGAGCGCGCCTATCCGATCCTTGGCGATACGTCGCAGCGTTTCGACGAGACACCGTCAAATTCAAAACTCTACGCGCGGCTCGACCGTGGTCTGTCGTACGTCATGTTCGGTGACATGGACGCGGACATGGACCGCGCGGCGCTGACCGGTTACAACCGCCGGCTGACCGGCGTCAAGCTGCGGTATGAAGGACGCAACGGTGATTTTGTCACGCTCACCGGTGCGCGTCCGGACACGGCTTTCGCCCGTGATGTATTTCCGGCCGGCGGTATCAGTTTGATGCGTCTCGCGCACCGCGACATTCTGCCGGGCTCCGAGGTCGTCACGCTCGAGGTGCGTGACCGACGTCGTCCCGAAATAATTCTGAACCGCGAAACACTGATTCGGGCGGTTGACTACAACCTCGATCCGCAAACCGGCGAATTCTTTCTGATCCGGCCAATTGCAGCGTTTGACGCCGATTTCAATCTCCGCCAGATCACCGTCGTGTACGAACATCGCGCCGACGGTACCGCCAATTTTGTTTACACCGGCCGCCTCAGCAAAGGTCTCGCGCCGCTCGGAATGCGTTTCGGCGCTTCCTATGTAAATCAGCGCCAGCGCGAACTCG
>JALOMA010000206.1 GCA_025455735.1 Candidatus Kapaibacterium sp. | reverse complement strand
CCGCTGGAACATCATCATCGTGGCGCAGTCAACGATGATGAAAGAAAACGCCCCACTCTCTCCCTCGCCAAGATGTTCTGGATTGTAGAATCACGTCCTGTCTTCACTGAGTGATTGAGATGGATTGCGTCCATGAGACTCCGATGATGTCATCAACTTCCGCATCAAACTCGACCCGAAGCACAAGTCAGCATCTGAAAACGATCGATGAGTCGCCACGATTCAGAACAACCTGACCGCTAAGGTTATAGTGTTCACCAACGCCTGGCCGGTTATCTGCTGCAAATGTCACATTGTGTACCACACCGCCCACAACAGCGCGCTTGGCACCGATTGGCGTTAGTCGTACGAAGTAGATGATGAGTTTGTCGTTGGCAGGTGAACGCTTGTAGTACACCTTGGAGTAGTCGTCCACAACCGATTGTTCACGGTCATACACGGATACTTGAAGGTCATCCCAGAAGGGCGCGATCAGTGCAGGACGCACACCTGTTTGCCAAGGAATCGCACCTGGATATGCTCCAGTAATGAGATCGTTTTCACCAAGCATGCGGTTGACTGGTGTGCGAATACCAAGCGTTGGGGATGCAGGGTTGCCACCGCAAGCAACGTGGAGGAAACCCCAGTTGTCTGGTGTGGCATCCGTGGTATCCATACCAGTTGCTACACGCGTGCGCCCACCGACGTTAGCCGGATCGTCCGACGCAGGGTCATACACCGAGAACACACCTGGGCGTACTTCTTCGGCACGGCGACGAACAGGGTAGCCGTTAACGTCGTACTCGTAGAAATAGCGGCGGTTTGTCAGTGCAACAAGGCCGTTCGTAGACACGTAGAACGAGTCGTACCGAACGCCGTTGAAGAAGAATGGGAACCCGATGGAAATTGGACCAGCAAAAGCGTTGTCCGTTGAGTCCGATGTATTGCCTGGATTCCGGAAGTAAGCATGGCCGCCATAGATATTGCGACTGCCATCATTCCAATACGCCTGGGATTGCTGATTCGGACCAGAGATGATTCTCCGCCACGTACCAGGCTCTTGTGATGTATCCACAAACTGTGATGGGTCGGGACGCCAGAAATCCCCAGCGTCATCGACGTGGTCGACGAAGTAGTAACCGGTCGAGATGGCCGGGTTCGTCTGCGCGTTTGCACCGTTGAGGGTGAAGGGACGAGGATATGACTCAACTGGTGCGCGAACACCGCTCTTCCGTTGAGTCTCCTCCCCTTTCCCATCACCGGCGATCGCGAGCGAGACGCCCATCAATCCGGTCACGAGAGCAAGAAGTAGAAGTCTGCTTCTCATGAAAACCTCGAAAATGAATACAGTGAATTAGTAATGCAGGTAGTCAAGTGTTGGCGGCCCAGGAAGCGACAGAATGCATCCGTCCCTATCCTGTTTCAAGGCCAGAGACCGTAAAATGACACTTTCGACCGTTATAGTCAAGCGGAATTTTACACATCGGTAATGAGGTGGTTCGCTTTTGCTCGCCGATTCCGTGTAACAACATCCTCTATCATGAAAAGTTACCTACGCAATCAGTGGCGATTCTTGCACATCCGAGCGCCATAGTTGGCCTGAATCCGCCCTGAATCCGCACGCTTTCGAAAAGTGTTCCAACACAGTTGGGTAGAGCACGTGTTCCGCACTCTGAACACGTTTAGCGAGAGATTCCACATCATCTGAAGCAAAGACAGGGCATGCTGCTTGACCAAGGATCATCCCTTCGTCGTAATGCTCCGTTACGAGATGGACGGTGGCTCCAGATACCGACTCCCTAGCAGCTAGAACTGCGTTGTGTACATGTTTGCCGAACATGCCAGGGCCTCCATACTTCGGCAAAAGTGCGGGGTGGATGTTGACAATTCGACCCTCTACGGCAGCGATGACAGATGGAGGAATGAGACGTAGGTAACCCGCCAAAGCCACCATATCTACGTGATGATCGGAAATCTGGCTGAGCAACGCTGCCTCGGCTTCAGCAGCATCCGATGAGATTGCGAGAAACGGAATCGATTGTTCCTCGGCCAAACGCGCTAAGCCTCCGTTACCCTTATTGCTGCCGAGGATGACACATCGGTAGCTGGAGCCAGCAGACTTGGACATCGTGAGGAGCTTTCGAGCATTTGTTCCTTCACCGGATCCTAAAATCATGACGCGTGCTTGCCTCTCAACTACCTGAGATGTGCTGGATTCAAGCAAGCGTTGGACTCCGCCGAGATCAAACTTTTCCATGCACAAATCTACAGAAGGGAACTTTCTTCCTGGCGACAACGGTTTTGGCCTACCTAATTATCAGTAGAGCATCATGAACATCACTGCACTGTTGGTATGCTGCTTCGTTACGGCCCTGACCGTGAACGCGCAAACCACATCGGATACCACTCAAAAGCGCGCCGTTGGAGATATTACTGGCCGTGTTTTCACAGCAACAACCCAAGCGCCTGTCGCAGGAGCTACCGTTACCGTCCCAGGAACCTCGAAAGGTGCTATAACGAAACCGGATGGGCGTTTCGTAGTTCGTGGTGTGCCTGCTGGCGTGGTCTCCATCCGAGTGACGTTCATTGGCTATGAGACTGCGATCAGGAACGACGTCGTGGTGTCATCGGGTAAACCTGTAACCGTTGATATCGCTCTCGTTGAATCAACGCGATCAACGGAGGAAATCGTTGTCACAGCCGACGCCTTTGCGACAACTCCGCAGACTATTACATCCACACAAATCCTTACAGCCGAAGAAGTTCGCCGAGCACCTGGCGTACAAGAAGATGTTGTGCGGGCAATTGCCCTTCTTCCAGGGGTTGCGGTGACGGCTGCCGGGAGAAATGACTTAGCCGTTCGTGGTGGCGCACCATTCGAGAATCTCTTCCTTGTTGACAACATTGAGGTTCCGAATATCAATCACTTTGGTTCACAAGGCTCCACGGGTGGCCCGTTATCGATCATCAACATCGACTTTGTTCGGGATGTTTCCTTGTCGACAGGAGGCTTCGGTGCCCGCTTTGGAGATCGACTTTCATCCGTGACGAACATCCAGCTCCGCGATGGCAATGACCAACAATTTGGCGGCGAATTGAACCTCTCGGCAACTGGAGTTGGGCTGATTGCTGAAGGGCCCTTGGGTAACAAGGGTACGTATTTGCTGTCGGTACGGCGCAGCTATCTCGACCTCATTTTCAATCTAGCGGGCTTTGGCTTCGTGCCAGAATACTATGATTTGACAGCTAAGGTGAGCTACGATCTTGACAACAACAACTCACTTTCCTTTCTAACGATTGGCGCACTCGGCACGGTGTCGTTCAACAACGATTCGGCCGATAATCGCTTCGAGAACTCACGCGTTGCAGCACCAAGCCAAAACCAGTACTTCTCCGGTATCACATGGAAACACTTGTTTGACCAGGGCTACGTTACCACAACGCTCGGCCGGACCTTTACCGCATACAATACAACACAACAAGACTCGCTTGGTTCTACCATCTTCCGCAATACCTCAGACGAAGGCGAAAACAGCTTGCGCGTCGACGCCGTCTGGATTCCTTCGGAAGACCTGGAAGTCAATGCCGGCCTGACGGGACGGTATGCATCAGCGCTCCGCTATAACATCCTTATGCCCGGGTTTGCTCGATTGAATGCTTCGGGTACGCCAACACCGCTTCGCGTCGACACATCGTTTACCGCACTGCGCGGTGGCATCTATGGCCAACTCTTCTGGAACCTGGCATCTCGACTCAAGCTAGGCGTAGGAGGCAGAGTGGACGCTTACTCGTACCTGAACACAAACGTAGTGATATCACCCCGGTTCTCACTGTCCTACCGTCTTGACGACCGGAATACCTTTTCGTTCTCTGGTGGGCGCTACTACCAGCCACCGCAATTCATATGGTTGATAGGCGACCCTCAGAATGGCCCATCCATTGACCCGCTCCGGGCGGATCAAGGCGTCATTGCCTGGGAATTGCGAGCTGCCGATGATCTGAAAATTCAAGTGGAAGCCTATTACAAGAGCTATGCCAACTACCCTGTCCGCTTGTTCCGTCCGCAAGCCGTTCTTGCACCAACGGGATTCGATGACATTACGACAGATATCCCGTTCGGTTTGGAACCAATAGCCAGCACGGGTAGCGGATACGCATACGGCGTCGAGTTTTTCGTTCAAAAACGTCTCTCCACCGACATTCCCCTCTATGGCCTCGCGAGCATTAGCCTCAACACAACGAGGTTTACCGCAGCCGATGGCACAGAACGACCGGGAGCATTTGACACGCCCATTATTGGCTCTATTGCCGTTGGTTGGAGACCTTCCGATGATTGGGAGGTCAGCAGCAAACTACGTCTTTCCGAAGGTATCCCTGCAACACCGTTCATTGTTTCATCGGCTGCTGCACAAGAGACCGGGTTCCCGGTTGGTTCCATTGACTTCCGCTCCTATAACGCCGATGGACGACTTCCATTCTTCTATGCCCTGGATGTTCGGGCGGACAAGCGCTGGTTCTTCGATGGCTGGCAGCTCATCACCTATATCGATATTCAGAACGTAACCGGCCGAAAGAAC
>JALOMA010000035.1 GCA_025455735.1 Candidatus Kapaibacterium sp. | reverse complement strand
AAACTCCCCCTTCAACCTCAACCAGCAGTGAAACCTTCGCTCTCTTGTGGAAGAGAAAGGTTAATCTCGGGTCCAGAATATGACTCTTCCTTTACACAACTTGCCATTACCAAGCACAACACAATGGGTAAAACTAGAGACTTCTTGCAAAAATATTGACTCCATTGCGATCGCCCTTAGAGAGTTGTTGAATTATTGCCCAGAGAAACTCGGGATAAAAAAATGGCATTTTCTAGATCTGCCCTCTTTCTAGGGGGCAAGTCAGACATCGACAAGGTAATAGAACTCGTTCCATCGGTTATCAATGTATATCCCACAAGTGGCAACGTTCTTCTTGCATGGATAGTTATTGAATCCACGGAGAATGTTCGTCTTTTGAACAAGGTAGTTACTTCTACCTTATCGCCAATAATTCGCCAAACAGGAGGATTTCCTCTGGCTAATTCGGAGAATTCGATAAGACATCCTAGAGTAAATAATCCGAAACCAGCATAAAGAAGAATGGATAAGGCAGTATTGTTGGCATCAGTCAGAGCAGGCGAAGAGATAGTGATGAGAATCAGGTAGAGGAGTATAGTACCGACTCTCTTTCGCACAGGCACACGATATTCTAGCAATGCTCAACTCCTTGTAAGCGGTAAGAAAATGACACGTAGAGCAGCTGGGACCGGTCTTGTTCGTTAGCAACGATTTCTTGGAAAGGGTAAAGGGTTCCTTCTTCGCTATCGGTTCGTGCAGGAGTTGACTCTCTTGACGTAGGCATCGTAGTCCTGCTTCCAAAGAAGCGCTCGATGGAACAACGTACCCAGATCTCTTTTTGCGACAAAAAGACATGGCAAGCACAAATGCCATGCTGCCGTATCGCTATCGACAGACCATTCACATCCATTTCCTTCAGTGTTGCACATTGGTCTTAATCTATGAAGC
This sequence comes from Candidatus Kapaibacterium sp., assembly GCA_025455735.1. Classification (GTDB taxonomy): domain Bacteria; phylum Bacteroidota; class Ignavibacteria; order Kapaibacteriales; family Kapaibacteriaceae; genus JALHPC01. Next base: position 15,428 of record JALOMA010000035.1, on the reverse strand, counting down.
ATATTGGCTGTGACATCCCAGAACTCCTCTTTTTTTGACGACAACGATACGGTTCTCAGTCTCTTGGATGACTTGTATGGTGTCAGCGAGTTTGACGCTGTCAATGGAGCATTGGCACATGTGATCTAGCAACGCGTTTCCATTCTCAAGAAGACAAAGCTCGATGGTTGCCGAGTCAAATTTATGGACCGAACGTTGAACAGCGAATGCTTTCTTGACACCGCCTTCCATTTCACTATACTTTGATATGTTGCCAGCAATGAGGAAGAGATTCATGTGAGCTACAGTATCGTAAAATGGCGATAATGTCGCACCCTGACTCGTATTCCGCAAACTGGAGAACCGTACGATAATGGCAGCCTCCACCGGAACGTCCGTACTGGCTCTGACAGCATCTACCATCGTGGCCGTTGGCCATAGAGAGTTTTCGAGAGCGCCACCATCGATATACGAACAAGAAAGAAGCGCATGGAAGTGCTGTAGTTCTGTGAAGGATGTTCGCAAATACGGTTGGTGGCATTTCCATAAAACGACATAAACAACGACATCATAAGCAAGTATGGGTGGTGAATCATGGAGAAACGTTCTTTTGATACGGTCGAATGCCTCTTTCGCCAACATGCCCGTGTCAGCCTGGTTCATACAACACTGCAGTCGCTCTTGACGGACCCGTCAGCATTTTCGGATTCCGCGAGGTCCACCGTTCGCGAACTAGTGCAAACTCTGGCAACAGGGATCCGTGCCGATAAGGAACTGACGGCCGCCGAGACTTCCTTTGCCGAAGAGGTCTCACGACTGGAGGTCGTCATGCTGACACACAACAACGCCCTGACTCCCTCGGAATGTCGGGTTCTCTCGTATTGGCGCCTCGGCTTTTCCGTCCATCGCACGTCTCTCGCCGTTCATCTGTGCGAACGGAGTGTCGATCGCTTGCGGAGGTCCGCAAAACAGAAGCTGGGAATCCCGCTCAAGGCAAGACCCGCTGATGGTCTCGAGGTTATGAGTCGGTTGTCAGCCATGCCGAAGTGATGCCCTTCTATTGCCCAATACCATCCTGGATCCATATGCACATTCACCTCGCCATCGGCGACCACGGCGCAGCCGCTGTATCGCGGCATACAGGCCACAACGTTCTGGCATATCGTGAGAACCTCCTGGAAGGATACGTACCGCCTTTGCACCATTGTGATGACCGTGATCGGTACATCGCCGAACGCGCCAGCACAATCGAGGCCCTTGGTTGGGCAACTGCCGAAGAGGCAGAAGCCTCCTTGCGGTCATTCCTCATGACTGTCTCGGATGATGCCGTTATTGCGTTGACCTTATGGCACGATGGTGACTTCTTTGATAGTCTTCACCTAGCCAACATTGTTGCCGTTACACGGCTCCAGGGACGGGGCACGCCACCACCTTCGATCATGGTTCAACCATACACCATGCCAGCCAACGCTGGCGAGCATGAACGACCGTTGCATACCGCGGAACGGATGACCTTGTTGGACCACGAAATTGTTTCCTTCGACGCATTCTGGCATTCGTACACGTCTGGCGATGCCTCCTCATTCCAAAGCCTCGTTGATTCACTCCGCAATTCGCCTTCGCCACTTATCTCGTCTTTTGCCAGCCAGTGCATCGAGGCATTTGTGCCGGAAGAGGATGGTCTGTTATCGTACGAGCGCAACATGCTCCGCTATCTGAAGGCTAGCAATGAAGGGCAAGCGCATATTGATGTCGAGGCTCTGAATCGTGCAGCTGGTGCCATGGCCCCCGTAACCGATGTTCTTCTCCGAGAGCTGTGGCATCGATTTGTGGCCCACGGTGCGTCTTCTCAAATTCCCGTATCAATCGAAAACGTTATCGCAGATTTACGCGTGGCGACGATCAATCATCCCATAAATCGGTCACGGCAACCACGCATAGTAGGGTAATTCCTTCTTTTTTGGCGATGCATCGTACTCCAGATCTTATTTGTAGAGCATCGGGACTCCCACGTTCATTCGCTCAGAACATCACCGACAGGATGAAGGCACGCGATCGCAGCACTATTGCTATCGCGAATTCATGATCGGTACCGTTGCCATGAGGGCGCTGCCTTTGTAAACAGCGGCTATAACCACACCTGCGGGATAGTGTGCTAGCTGACTTCGCAACGATGCACTCCCACCGCCGTCGTTCCACTCAAAGAGCTTCTCGCCTTGTACGCTGTAGACAATAACAGTGTTCGGGGCTATGTTCCAGTGATCGAGCACGTCTACTGGTGTTCGTTGGCCCATTCCATTGCTATGTATCTCGTTTGATTCACTCTCCAGATTGCACCGATTGTATTTCTGTATGCGCTCAGTGAATAGTGTCCCCCGTCGATTTCCATTGGCCAGCTCGTGCTTGCTAAAGGCATAGTCTATCTTGTCCGTTCGATACCACTTTCCCGATCCTTTTTCTCCCTCGTGAAGCAGTACCCGAATGAAAACATTCTTTGGCAGAGCATCGGTGGGGTGGACATAGACAAGCTTATCCAGCATGAGCGTCGACAATTCTAGACACGGCACACTGATACCAATGGATGCGTATCGAACACTGTCAAGAAGGGCAATCCGTTGGCCGTTGGCGGAGTCAACAATTTCCACCGAGACTCCAAACCACTTTGGCGCATGCAGTCGTGCATATTCTGCGGTGTCCCTGTCATGGTAAAACCAGAAGGACTCCTTCAAAAGCGACAATGTGTCACCAGGGAGGAGTGACACCAAACGCGTCCTGGAACGTGTTCCGAGTGCCTCCGAGGATAGCTCGTTGGTGTCCGAATCCGTGTTGGAGCTCCAGTTATACATGCGTTCGGCACACCATGTTTGCAACATTACCCATCTGCTATTGTGGCGGAACTCACGTACGTTGTATTCAAATCGCAGTGAATCATTCTGAAATTCGAAATGATATCCAGGTACGATTTGGCCTGGGTCAAGTGTGTCGTTCTCATAGATGGACAACATCGTTGCGCCAGGATGGGTGAACTCCATGGTTGCAAGACTGTCGCAATACTGACTGTACAGCGCAGAGCTTCCTATGAGAAACAGCGCCAGCAATGCCGTGAGTTTACGAGACATGACCAGTTCTTTCTGTGATTGGCATTCACCACGAATCATTTATCGTCTTCAAGAGTGAACATCGGCAGCGAAACCACCAGCTGTTCCCTGCCAGTGTGTACACTTGGGACCAAGCTGACCTGTTTACTCGGACCTTGTTTGACCAACAACAATACCGTCGATAAGTATCTGAAGAACGTGCTGGGTTCCTCCTCCCCCGCGCAGACGCGTCACGACTACCGGACCACGATGGGTGCGCAGATCGTCCTGCGAAAGCTGCTGGCCAAACATGGACCAATATCGCCATACCGTCGTGTCCTGGTTGTCGCCATACGCATTTTCTTCGACCGTGCTCACAGGACGAATGCGTAAGGGAAAAACAACGTCGTCTTGCACGGAGTCATTATCCATGTCCGTCATGCGCAACCATAATGCCGTTGTTTCTTCATTTGGAATATCAATGACGAGCTCTCTTTCCTGCGATGGAATATTCTCCCGTAGCGTGTACCAGCCTGCCGACCGATCCGTTCGAGCTTCCAAACGCACGCGTTCGACGCCCCAACTATTCCACGTGACGATCTCCTTTGTTCCGCCTACAAATTCGTTCGGTGAAGTAGTTCGAATGTATAAAACACGACCCTCTTGCCGCAGACAACCATTCGTGATGGCCTGTTCGGCAGTGGACCGTACAAATTGAGCCACCTTTGGCAATAAGGTCATGGCAAGGGAGAATTGCGTGAAGTCATTCCCCGATAGCGTGTAGTTGGCATTGGCACAGTAGCTCATGAGAGAGCCTGTATTTTTCCGCGGTGTTATGGGCAACGCAAAGCATGCATCGCCAAGGGCAAGTATGGGACTGTCCGTTGTGTAGCACGTGTCCAGTGGCGGATCCCAAAAACAATCGTGGGAGTGCCGAGCGTCCAGGTTGTGGCCAAGTTCATGTCCGACGATATACGCATCATAAGTAAAACTGGTATTCGGAAGGGTTGCCAATCCTGTCGGTGAACTCACGGAAAATCCATATTCGCGATTGCAAAGCGCGTTGTAATAGCCAAAGCCTCCTCCGCCATAACTGATCGAAGTCATCACGTGAACCAAGTCGCGATCAACACTCGCGCGGTTCGTGGTCCAGTATGCTCGGACTCTATCCGGAAGGGCATATGCATTTCCCTGTACCTTGTAGGGATCGGCAAGACTGTCCGTCCATACAGTAAACCAGTGTACCCGAAACGTTATATCCGCTTCTGCCTCGTATATCTCCCGCACATTGTCAAATAGCGCTAAGGTGTAGGCCAGGGCCAGGTCTGGATTACCTCGCCCTGCACTGGTGAAGTATGCGTAATCCGCTTCCACGGCTACGCGTATGGCGATGGCCGATGCAGTCTCACTGGTGAAAGGCGACTTGGCAATCCTTGCATAATCGGTTGGTGCCATGCTTGCGCACTCGAGATATCTGCTAGCAGCCATCTGGTAGTTTTCTTGCGCCACGATCGTGCTTCCGCTGTCGTCCGTTGCCTCGACTTGTTCAACTGCCCCGTTGGGCGCCCTATGTACTACAACCGAACATGTGTTGACGCGATAGGTGCGGATGGTTCCTTCTCTTGTGCGTTCAAGATCGCGTTCAACGTGTGCCCTTCGTGGCAAAAGGCCATCCTTGGTACCAACGTAGTATTCCAGTGATTGTGCACCGAGAGTAGCCGTGAGTGCAATACAACATCCAACGGCCGCAAGGAGATACATCATACCGCCAACTCCGCTTGAAGTGTCCACAAGGAACAAAGGTAGCAGTTTCCACATCTCCGTTGAATGTCAGTTCGCAAACCAAGACAGCACACGTGATTGAACCAAGACCTTGGTCAGTTGCAGATGCCAGACTTACGGTGCACTTTTTCGATGTTCCATAGTGGAATGGTACGCTTTAGCGTTATTCCCAGCATTTGCATGTCCACGCCGGCCGAACCGATAAAGGACGTCTTCATGGTCTGGCATGGCTTCACTCCCGTCGTAAAGTCACCACCCACGAGCATGGCAGTCTGTATCCACGGTACCAGAACATCGTGATCATACAGCTTGAATTCGAGCCGCGGAAATCCAAGACCGAAGTTGACACCCATCGGTGTTGATGCTCCCGTCTGCGCCTTGATGTTTTCCTCGGTATGTGAACCGGCTCCGCCTAGCCCAAACAACTGACCGTTGGCGTATCGAACGCCATTGTCGCTGGCATACGTGAAGCGGACTTCGATCAATGATGCACCGTCGGGAGGTACCACGGCATTGATAACGACCTGAACACGAACGTTCATAACGATTACCAGTGGTCCGACGGAGATGGGCACCTTGACGAGCGTGATAGGCCATTCGAAATTCACCGCATCATTGCCGCTGCCAAGACAATTGACGATCATGGCAAAATCGCCCTTCAATTCCGTATTCTCCACCGAGTACTCCGTCGTTGTTCGGTCAACGATGACCATCGTACTCTTGGTTCGAAATCGACTCAACGTTCCGTCGAGGGTATATCGTGCACGTAGGCCTTGAAGAATTTTCTTTTCGGCGGTAATCAGTACGCGAGCGTTATCGCCTTTCATTACCCATAGGATTTTGTACGTAAAGTCGCCCCACTCCAGTTCCAGGTCAAAAGAGTCGCGGCCGACAGGGGTCATCACGTGATGCTCTCCACGCTTGTCCACGAGAGTGGGGGCCATGGACTGAGCATTCCATTCCACGGAGTGGTCGTACGATACCGCCGCATTCTTGAGAACGTTTGTCAGCGGTGTTGCTTTCGTCCTAACGAACGTTGTGGAACCTTCGGTACGTACCGATGTGACTTCGCCCATTGCTGTGCGCCATACCAACACATTCGTTCCTGGAGTGAGGGCTCGTATCCTAGGGTCCGTGTTGCTCAAGCGTAGCTCTCGTGTGGCACTGTCGGTGGAGATCAGCAGCTTGGCTACATCGCCACTGTCAAGGTAGACAGTGTTGTCCGTGTATTCGGCCGTATAAGCTCCCGTGGTGGGATTCCATGGTTGTGGTGATGGCGTCGTTGGCTCGGTTGTTCCACAGCCGAAAACAATGACTGATACCAGTATGGAGAAGCATAGCGACAGTCTCTGAAATGTCATGGTTGCGTCCTTGCGTACATCGATTGGTTAAACAAGGAGCGTCCAGACGTCCGTCGCAGCAGCACTGTTCCGTCAATAAATGGGTGTTTCTCCGAAGTCTTGGGCTACTAGGCGGCCTCGGCCGCGGCACGTTCAAGAATTTGTCGCAAAACGTCCGGCGGTTGTGCTCCCGAAACCGCATATGTTCGGTTGATCACGAAGCATGGAACACCCCGAATACCCAAGGCCTGCGCTTCGTCGATGTCCGCTTGAACGGCATCGGCATAGGCATCACCTTCCACGACGGTGCGGGCCTGCACTCCATCCATACCGGCTGCCTCGGCACATGCAACAAGTGTATCCGCGTTGGCAATATCCCTTCCATGCGTAAAGTAGGCGGCAAACAGCTCCTCTTCCAACAGGCCATCACGACCCTGTTTCTTCGCCGATTGAAGCAGCCGATGCGCCGTCCGCGTGTTTGCAATCACGGCCTTGTCCAGATTGTAGACCAAGCCAACGCCTGCGGCCATCGCTGTAACGTGGTCATGGGCCGTTTGAGCCCAGGCAATGGACTGTCCCTTCCGTTTGGCCAGATACTCCACTGGTGACTGCCCCGGCATGGGTGTTGCGTCGGGGTCAAGCAAGTAACTTTTCCATACCACAGTTACGGAATCGGCTCCGGCAAAACTTTGCAGAGCAGCTTCGAAGGACCGTTTTCCGATGTAGCAAAACGGGCAAACAATATCGGACCAGATTTCAACCAGCATATATATTCATTGTGATGATACGAGGGAGGGCAACCATTCTGCAATTGGCCGTAGCGTGCATCCACTTGCAGACATGGCATCGACGTTCATCCACCAATCTTCGCCTATTCCGTAAGGAGAGTGATCTTCACCACTGCCCTCCCGAACAATTGCGGGCTCCTGCCCCAGCAAACGGCCCAGGGTGGCGACAAAGTCACCAATGGCAATGGGCTCTACCGATGCTGCATTCATGGGGCCACGATGGTCAGCCGTAACAAGGTGTTCCAGGGCACGCGCCATGTCGTCCGCGTGGATCATACTAATGGCTGCTGCCGGGTTGGGCAACATGATGGGCTGGTTCTGCCGTATCCTATCAAGGTGCCACTGCAAACGGCCACTGCTGTCATCATGGGCCATGATGAGGGGTACTCGCAATGTCACCCACGGCATCGTCGCCGTACGGGCAATCGTAGCCTCCATCTGCCGCTTGGCTTCGTTGTAGTCTTCGAATTTATCGGCTACCGATCCAAAAACATGGCGCTCTGGCTGAAATACCTCCTCCAAGATGTTGGGACCAGCATCATACACCGACTGGGATGATGTAACGATGTATCGTCCAACGCGGCCATCAAGTGCCCGCATTGCCGACAGCGCATCTCCAACATCAAAACATACCTGGTCCACTGCAACATCCCATTCACGTCCTTGGAGAAGGGGGCTCTGCCACAATTCGCGGCGCTCGCATGGTATCCGTTCCACGGTATCGGCAAAGGGGTCGAGCGTTCGCCCTCGCGCCACAATGGTTACCCTATGGCCACCATCCAGCATCCGCCGTACGAATCGGCGGCCAGCATAACGGGTGCCCCCAATAACGAGAATGTTCATGTTTATTCGACCTCCCGAAGCCTGCTCCAGACCGTCTGCCAACACCTTCTACGCCTACGGAACGATGGTCAGGCCGTTTATTTGATGGAAAATGCCGTGAGAACTACTGTGTGTTGTTTGGTAGAGAATCATCCCTGGCCTTAGGAGCGGTTCATGCAGTGGTATGGTTATCCTGCCAGGGTTTACGTCATCGTTGAACACGGTTGCCAGGACCTCGCCATGAATGGAATAACAGGCCACGGTCAGGCGCCCTGGACTCTTCACGTCAACAACGATGGCACTATGGTGGGAGCATGGGTTGGGATACGCTCCGCGCACGATAAACTGTCCACCCGTCTCCGGCTCCAATTCCATCAGCCCCGAAGTTGGAGCATTGATGGAAATCGTGATGTTGCCATCATATCCACGTGTGTCAGGATAGCCTTCCAGCGCCACCATTTGGCGCTCATAGGCACCTGAAGGCGTGGCGAAGACGTTGTCCTGTGCAGTAGTAGGAACCGATGTGTTTTGTCCGCGTGCAGCATACTGCTCACTGGCATATACTTCGGCCGTCACGGCATCCGGAAAGGCAATTTGGGACGTCACACTGAGCACACTGGAGAGATAGACTTCGAAGTGGATATGCGTGGTACGCCCGTTATACCAACCTGGATAGATCGTATCGAACTGAACGGTACCATCTGCGTCGGTAACTTGAATGCCACGCATAAAGGTCTGTCCAACCGTATTGGAACCCGGTTGTTGAAATCCCGAATACACGCCGTCCTTGTCGGTGTGCCAGATATCAACCCTGGCGTTCGCAATGGGCGTACAGCCATTGTTGACGTTGACGATACGCATCCTCAGGCGTAGGGGCACTCCAGGCCGCCCTTCAGTGATATCCCTACGGAACTTCGTGGCATCGGCCGACAAGTCCAAGGGATATGGCCCCCGCGTTTCGGATGGAATCAGAACGCATGGGTCAGCACCGGCCTGCTCGGCCTTCGATGGCTGTTTGCCGATGACGGCAAGGACACCTGCCGTGCCCAGGAGCGAGATGAAGTCCGATCGTTTCATAGGGTCTGCCCTTTTGCTGCGTGCAACAGTTGTGGATGGTGCGCGACGAACCCGCCACACTCGCAGTCGTTACAGTACTCGCTACCGACGAAACCTTTTCACAATCCCACAGCAACCTCGTGCAGAATCCAGAGTGAATCCCATAGGGCAGTCGGGCGAGCATACCCAAAGGGCAACCGTTCTAGCTCTCCATTCGGCCCGCTGGAGGCCGAAGAATGGCCCGTATGGTATACAGGCCTCGCACGTCGCAGGTGTTGACTGTCATGGAACATGTTGTGTTATGGACGTGATTGTGGGCCCGCAAGAGCCGCCGTATGGCAGTCTCCAGTTCGCCATCACCATGCTCCAAGAGTGTCGAACGTCGTTCTACAGTCGCCGGACTGTGCACGCTGATGACGATCGCCGTTCCCATGGCATGCAGTCGTAACCACACACCACCCGCCGGCCCTGTCGCACACTTCCGTCCGGCAACCATCGCTATCATTGCCGGCACCAGAAGGTGAGGAACAATGCGTTGGTGCAGGACCGATTCGCGATCCGGCAACGTGCAGGTATCCCGAAGCCACGGTATCAACTCCAGCTGGCTCTTCAGCGTTGTGGGATTCTCCGTCGGCAACAGTGATGGATTGCCAACGGTTGCTTTTCCTTCCAGCGCGTAATCTACCACATGGTGGCTGGCCAGTCCCTGTGCAGGTCCTGCGTAGTTACGTCTCAGGATCGTCGCACACCGTTCCTGCGCTTCCCGCAGCAACCGCCGCTGCGCCCGATCCCTTGCCCGCAATCGTATCGTTACCGTCATCAGGACCCATCCCCCGCCAAGAAGTCCCAGCAATCCGAGATACCATAGGGTTCGAACGCCCTGATCTCCCATCCCTTCTTCCTGTGCGTTGACATTGGTACGTCCCAACAACAGCACCATACAGCCGCACAAGATCTGCCACAATGGTTGTTTCATAGGTCACACAAACCGTCTGTGCGCCACAGTGTTACCAGGGCTTTTCAGCACAATACTGGATTAAAGCTCAGTCATTGGTTATTGTAATAATTCTGACGTTTTCAGAGCGCGAAGCAGATCATCCTTGTCCAAGACACTGCTGTCGGCATGACCTTCGCCGCCGTTGTTTCCGCCAATGACATCCCCAGCCAGAACCGTCAACGAAGGCGCTTGTTTTGACAAGCAGCCTCCACAACTTCCTGAATCCGCCGCTGCCGCGTTGTTTCCGTGCGTGCTTGCACAATCCACTCCAGGGTGGCTCTCCTGCTACTCTTCGGGAAGGCCTGGAAATTCTCTTTAGCAGGGGGCCGTGCCTCCAGTGCTGCATCCACGTCGGCAGGTAGAGCTTCACCGGCAATGGCCACCAACCGATCCCATGAACCATCCTCTTGTGCGGACCGCAAGACTGCTACCCCACGCCGATGCATTCTCCCCTGTTCCAAGAGTCGTGCAATTATGGCCCGGTTAATCTCCGACCATGCGCTCCCCTTTTTTCGTGGCGCTATGTACACCATTGTTCGCGCTTCGTCGAGCTTTCGGGGCAGACTGTCAATCCAGCCAAAGCACAAGCACTCCTCGATGATGTGCTCCATCGTTACGGTTGTCCTGCCCGTCGATGCCTTTTGGCGAACTACCCATACGCCGTCGGATTGCTCGCAATGGTCCACAAACCACTGCCGCAATTCATCCGGCGTGAGAGGCTCGATGCGTTTTGCCGAGTCGAGTTTTCCAGCCATGGCTTGCTTTCATCGGTCGCCTAAACGCTCATGGCGTCCAGGGCTGCAAGAACGGATTCGCGCTTGCGGTGCGAGACGGTTACCATGTGGCCGTCGGACATAACCAACACGCCACCGTTTCGTTTGTCAAACGCTTTGACGTGTTCGAGATTAACCAAATGGCTGTGATGAACACGCACAAAACCAAAGGGCGACAGTTGGGACTCATATTCCTTGAGGTTGCGCGACATCAAGAGCGGAGCTTGACCAAGGCGATGAAACTCCGTGTAGACGCCATGAGCAGAACACAGAACAATGGCGCGCACTGGCACCACATGGACCGTCTCGGCGTCCCGAAGGAGTATCGTCCGTGAATGCCCATCCTTCGGCTGGGCTTTCTGCCGCACCCGCTCAACAGCCCGCACGACGTCCCCTGGAAGAATAGGCTTCAGAATGAAGTCGATAGCTTCCACCTTGAAAGCGTCCACGGCATACGTCGGGAAAGCCGTGACAAAGACCGTCTGGAAGGCCAGTCCTGATAACGTCTGGAGAATTTCTGTCCCCTTTCCGTCGGCAAGCTCCACATCCAGAAAAACCACGTCTGGCCGATGGCGTGCAATGGCCTCGATACCGTCTGCAACACCTGCTGCCTCGGCTTCGATCGTGACGTCTGGACAAACCTGTTCCAGGATTGCTTTCAGCGCAAATCGTACGCTGCTGTCGTTGTCGATAATGATTGCCTTCATGTTTCTGCTCCGCTGCGATACGTTTCCCGAGGTAATGTCAGCCGCACCAGGTACCGTCCGTGGTTACCCACCATACTTTCAAGTGTTGCCACCCTACGGCTCCGTTGTGCAAGAAGCCGCAGCCGTGCCCGCACGATGTCAAGTGCCCGCGATGGATACACACCATGGGAATGGCCTTGCGCTTCTTGCGAAACGGGGTTGCCGATATCAATCACGATGGACTCCGTTGTTGCCGTCACATCAAGGGTGATATCGTGCGTGCCGCTCCCGCCGCCATGCCCATGGACGATGGCATTCTCTACAAGCGGCTGAAGAATCAACGAAGGCACAAGCACGTCGTGGGGTGAACACTCTGGAGTAATCGTGACGTTCAGATTGACCGTTTGCTGGCTTGTAAGGCCGAAGACTTCCACGGTGTGGTGTGCGCATTGCAGCTCTTCGGATAGGCGAACCGTCTCGCGATAGCTGCCTTCCAGGAGATGCCTCATCATGTGGGCAAACCTGGCAACGGCCGTTGCCATTTCCATGGGCGGTACTTGTCGTAATGCCATCGACTGCAATGATGTTGCCATGTTGAAGAGGGCATGGGGATTCATGCGCGAACGAAGGAGCTGCTGTTCCGCCTCCACCAACCGTTGCTCCTGCCGTGCGGCACGATGCCGCAATACCAAGGCGATCGTCACGCCCGCCAATAGCGCAATAAGAGCTACGGCCATCCATGTTGAGCGCTCCAACGTTGCATCGGCATGCGCTCGGTAGAGGTCCGACCGTTCCTGCTGGGCCCGTGCAAGGCGTTTGTTCTGCTCTGCCGACTCTTCGGCCAGTTCCAGCTTTGCCATGGCGGCAATCTGCTCTCCGTTGATGGTACTGTCCCGCAGGCTGCGCGCCTCGTCCGCCGTCCGGTAGGCGTCGGCGTACCGACCCAATGACGCCATGCTGAGGGCCTTGCGGTCCAAGGCGTCTACAATACTGTTCGGGTTGCCATTCTTGCGCGCATAGTGGAGAATGGAGTCCGCTATGACCAAGGCCTTCCGGTGCTGGCCACGTCGTGTATAGACACTCCACTGCGTGACGAACATGCGCCGGATCTGACCAGGTATCTCCAGGGTTCCTATGACATAACGGGCAGTGTCCAGATACCGTTGTGCCAGTGCATCATCACCAAGGGTGTAGGCACACCCTGCCAGTGTGTTGAGCGCTTGGGAGAGAAAGACGGCATTCTTCGTTGCCCTCAGGAATGGCAGTGCTTCCGTGGAATAGTGCCGTGCAGAGTCTACATACGACGTGTCTCCAGTACGATCAAACCATACACCAAACCGCCCGGCAAGGCTACTGAGAGCTGGACCCCTTATTTCGATGTCTGAGTAGTGCTCCGTTATAGCCACGGCCTTCCTTGCAAACTCCAGGGCGCGCTCTTCATCGTTCAGCCGGGAGTAGAGGAGGCTCTGCCCGCTCCACGTTCGTGCCATCAGGAGCGTGTCCTTGATGCGTTGCGATTGCTCTTCGACGCGTCGGAACACGATGGCGGCACTGTCGAGCTTACCAATCGTGACAAGGCCCCTTGCCAGAAAATAGAGATGGTCGAGGCGTAGGGAGGAGCAATTCTTGATTGCGTCCGTTGATGCAAGCTCGCGGGCAAACCGCAAGGTCGATGCACCGTCGTTCACCGAGGCTGCACGCGCCATCTGCCATGCGTATCGAATGGCGCGACACATCGGAGTCGACGTTGGCAGCGTAGCCAGAACGGAGTCGGCAAAAGATGGCCCCTTCGAGAGTACAACCGATGGTACAGCTACAGCAGACCGTTCGGGACAGTCACAGTCCAACGCTCCTGCCCACACTGCATACGCACCGTTGCAAAGAAACAGGAGACACACTGTCGGCAGCCGTCGCAGAAGCCAAAAAGCACACATGTACATCCGAACACAACAGTTGCTAAAGCCAGCTGGTTACACGTGGGATGCTGGAGGGAAATTCGTGCCTATCACAGCAAGAACACACGTAAAACACAAGGACACAGCAATGGCATGGAGTATCTCGGCATGGGCAATGGCCGTCTTCTGTGCTTGTACCGTTACAACATCGGTGCAGGCACAGTTTGGATTGGACAAGGTAAAAGTGGACGTCAACAAGGCCAAGGAAACGAAGGTAGAGGTGGACTTCACGAAAGAAAAGGATCGCCACGTTGATCAACAACGCGAGCGCTCACGATCGACGGAGAACAACCGCTCCAATACATCCTCGCAGCACACATCGGGCGCACAAACAGCCAACGACGGAGAACCAGGAATAGCTGATCTTGATTGGTCCTCGCAGCCATTCCCTCCAGCTGTTGCGTGGTATTCACTCCTTGGTGATGATTGCCTACGCTTGGATCCCGTGGCAGGCACGATGCAGCTCCATGGCATGCAAATTGGTTTTCTGCCAACACGATATAAGGATGGAAAACCCGTCGACTATTTTACCGGCAGCAAAAGGAGTGCCTCCCTTATTTGGGCATACGTTACGCGGCGTGGTGCGCCGAATGACATTGTGGGACGCTATTACTTCGACGCTTCGCCGCACGACTTGCCTTTCTACGACATGAAAATGAAATTTCTTGTCAGTGAAACAGGTCCATATTCCGAGGGTGCCTACGATTTACTGTTCTATGTTGGTGGAAAACATATTTACACGTTTCCGTTTGAAATCAGCAAGCTAACGACAGATGACCCATACGCTTCCGTCAAGACACTCTATTTCCTTGAGGGGGCATGGGAAGATTGGGGTCGAGCTGAATTCAACTCTGGCGGGGATTTTCTGTTCAGTTTTTATTGTCAGGACAGGTCGTTCAACATCAAGAACCAATCAAACGTCAACATGTACCGTCACTTGCAAGCCCAGATGCGCCTGTACAAGGGCAAGCAGTTGCTTGGCATGAAGGATGTTATTGAAGCGAACTACAAGGACATCAAGTGGTTCGACTATCGCCTTACCAACACAGAGTGGAAACTCATTTCCAATCCATTCTGGGGCATTCCTGGCCTGCCTAGCGCCAAGGACAGATCAGGGCAGAACTATCTGATGAAGGAAGACATGGGCGATGGAGACTACACGGTAGAGATCAAGCACAGGGACCCAGAGACGAAAAAGGAATGGACTGATGTCTACAGCTTTACGATGAAGAATGGGCGGTTTTTGCCAGACCCCCTAGCAGACCGGAAGCAGAATAGCAATACGCTCACATTCGTTGAACAAGGCCCAACGATGACATATGTGCGGAAGAAGCGGAAATAGGCATCTCCCAATCCTGCTCATGCCGTCGCTGTCTCTCGTTTGGAAGTCACGCCACGTTTCAGCGGCGGCAGGAGCATGGTTACGGTGTAGGTATGGGAATTGGCAAAGACCAAATCCTCCAACACTGTTTCCATGTTCATCGCTTGCTTAATGGAACGAATTCTCTGGCGATTGCTCACGTGAATTGAATGCGGATTCATCGTATCGATCCGTGATTCCGGATTATTCGTTGCAACGCCAATAGTCATGGAAAGCTTGGCATCGTCAGTCGTTCCCGTGACCAGCACCTCGACGGAGACGTGCTGGTCCGGGGCGGACAAAGCCCACGTCACGGCATCCTCGGCATAACTCATGAGCAGACGCGATGGAATCAGGAGTTCATCGAGGGTAATGCTATCCGACCACCGAACATGGAATATTGCTGCGGCCGGTGAAAATGCGTGCACCAGGTCGCAATAGGTACTCAATAGGTAGATCTCGTTTTCAAGAACCTGCACCTCGTGTGTTGTTGCAATTGCAGAGGCTTTCGTAAAAATGGCGAACTGCGTCATTAATGCGGACTGATCGCTGGGGGGGATTGGCACCTCCCGTGCGTAGGAATCATTCAGGACCAAGTCGGCTACATTATGCAACGCCAGGGTGGATGTTCGTGCCAAGGCAGATCGAACATCCCGTTGATACGAGTCGATAATATTCTGGAATTTCTTGCGTTCATGGCGGTGCCAGACGATAAGTCCAACGACCGTTGAAAGAAACATCAACACCATGGGAATCGAAGGGGAGGGATCGTCTTCCTTGTGCCGCATTCCTTCTGGAATCGTTGGCGCTTTC
>JALOMA010000205.1 GCA_025455735.1 Candidatus Kapaibacterium sp. | reverse complement strand
CCTGGAATCGGGTATCCCCGTCCAGTTCGTAGCCTTTCTGCGGGTCTGTAGGGCATTGGACCTTCTGGAACGGCTGGAAGTCCTGCTGCCCGCGCCCGCTCCAAGTCCGATGGCACTCCTGAAGCTTCAGGGGCGTACCCGTCGGCGGGCAAGGACACCTTCCGACGAGCAGGAACAACCAACGCCATGGACGTGGGGAGATGGCCGTGGTCGCTGAAGTACGGCTGTGGGGCAGCACCATTGGCGCAGTAGCCGTCGATGGGCCAGGCGAGGTCGCAACGTTCCAATACGACGGTTCCTTCGTCCGTAGTGGCATACAGGTATCGCCACTGCAGATGCCTCTTCGTTCACAGCCGTATCAGTTCCCCGAACTGTCCATGCAGACGTTCCATGGTCTGCCCGGCATGCTCGCCGATGCGCTACCGGATGCCTTTGGCAATGCCGTTCTTTCGTCATGGCTTATGAGCCAGGGACGCCACCCCAGCACGCTATCTGCCGTGGAACGGCTCTGCTATACGGGCAATCGAGGAATGGGTGCCCTGGAGTTTTACCCGACCCATGGACCGAACAATGTGGGATCGGAGGACGTCCAGATTGAAGCACTGGTACACCTGGCATCGAAGGTGTTGCAGCAACGCTCGGCTTTCACCGATCATCTCGATACGCCGGGCCTTCAGCGCCTTCTTCACGTCGGTACGTCTGCAGGTGGCGCACGGGCAAAGGCCGTACTGGCGTGGAATGAAAGCACCGGCGAACTGAAATCCGGACAAATCCCGGCTGCCGAAGGATTCGAATACTGGATTCTCAAGTTTGACGGTGTGGTAGGCAACCGCGACAAAGAGCTGGAAGACCCACAAGGATATGGCGCCGTGGAATATGCCTACTCCCTGATGGCAAAGGCAGCCGGTATCCACATGACCGAATGTCGGCTGATGGCAGACCACGGCAGGCACCACTTCATGACACGCAGGTTCGACCGGCTGGCCGATGGTGACAAACTCCACGTGCAATCCCTCTGTGCAATGGCACACCTGGACTACAATGCCGCTGGTGCCCATAGCTACGAGCAGGCCCTCTCCGTGGCACGCCTGCTGCAGCTGGACGTGGACGAGCAGCAGCAACTGTTCCGACGGTTGGTCTTCAACGTTGTGGCGCGCAACCAGGACGACCACACGAAGAACATAGCCTTCCTGATGGACAGGTCCGGACGATGGTTCCTGGCCCCAGCGTTCGACGTCACGTGGGCCTACAACCCACAGGGTGACTGGACGAGTATGCATCAAATGACGATCAACGGTAAACGCGACAACTTCAGCATCGCCGACCTCACGCAATGCGCCCGCACCGCGTCCATTTCCAGCCGCACGGCGGCTTCCATCATCGCCGACGTTACCAATGCCGTTCGCCAGTGGCCCCTCTTCGCCGCCGAAAGCGGTGTTGATCCCTCGTGGATCGATGCCATCCAACAAACCCACCGCCTGACCCTTCCCCGCCGCTGAAGGCTAGGCACGCCATCGCGCGTCACACTTTCACCATTCGAACGCACGATCATCCAGCCGCCGCCGCACGTATTGTTCGTTCGTAGCAGCCGCGCTTCATCAGCCCCCTCACGTTCCGATGACTGGCCTGCTAGCGAACCACGTCGTCAGAACTTTTCCCAACCCTACGGCTAAAACGCCTGACGAGGCAGCATGTGGCCGCAGGTATTCCCCTCACTTCGGAGTGTTTCGTTATGAAATCGCTTATCGCTACCGTCATCGCCCTTATCGTGATGACACAATCCGCATGGTCCATCTTCCCCATATGGTCCGAACGCACCATGATCGACGGTAATACAACCACCGATGGTGCGACACCGGAACGTCCGCTGTTCAACAAAATCGAACAAAGCGGACTACTCTTTGTCTATTCCAGCACCATTTGTTCTGGTCCTGGGCAAATGGTATGTCCAGAAAGCGTAGTCATCCCCGAACGTGGAAGCGACGAACATACCACAGTCGAGCAAGCAGGCTGGGATTATGCCCAGAATCAAATCAACATGGGCAACTACACTGGCAATACACTCTTCTCCATCCCCGGAAGCAGCTTGATCAAACGCCTGCGTTGGAACATGTCCTACTCGAACGGCCGTGCCAATGGCTTTATCCGCATCTGGGAACATGACAAACCGGAACCAGCCTTTACACGATAACTACGTACGTAAATGCGGGGAGAACATCACCATCTCCCCGCTGATTTTTCCGTATTACCCATGCAACGTATTTTTTGCACCTTGGTCCACCATCACATTCCATAAGCATAATTACATGACAACGCTTATATGTATTGGACTCATCGTCTTTGGAATTGTGCCTCCATGGATTGCAAGAGCTGGAGAGGTGCCGGAACGTCCCAAAACCACCTACATCAACGTCGTGCCAGCCATTCGATGCAAGCTCTGCATTGAAGAACAACAGCGATATCTGTTGGAAATTGGCGCTGATACCACATGGATTGTGTCCATGTTTGGCGTGGACTCGAACGTCAGGAAGATCAATGCCAAATCCAACGCCGTAGAACTGCGCCGGCTGTTCCCTAACGCCACCATCCTGCCGGCACGATTTGCCCACATGCAAATGTCCGATTCGCTCATCACCGGCGGTCGAGCCAGCGGCGTTGTGATATACACCGAAGGGAAATCACCAGAATTCATTCACTACGACACCCTCAAGAACCGTAAGAAACAATGACGTACCTGCTTACCCTAGGCTTGCTCTTTACATCGTTGACAATAGTGGTTGCGCAACCATCCGGACAGAATTTCTCACGTGTGATGCGTTATGTCAGCGACACCCTAGTTGCGGAAGAAGACGACATGGTCTTCTTTCAGGGCATGCTCTTTGCAGCATATGGCGGCGTGGCATTTCCCGTCAAGGTTGAACCGAAAGCAATTACCTGTGCCGTTTTGTACTCCCCTGAAGGCGTACGGGAAATTACCCTGCAGCTGAATGGCGGTCGAAAGCCACTACAAGAGACGATATCGGCTATTGAGTCGATTGTGACGACCGGCGACAACATCCTGGTGGCAACGAAAGAAGGTGAAATGTTCTCCGGCAACCTTCCTTCGTCGTCACAACCGCGCCATACGGTTCCATGCTCCTTGACAGAACCGGAGAAGTACATAACGCAATTCTTCCCAATCAACGACTCCTTGGCTGGCATCATCGATTTCTCCATTGGAAACTTCGCCCATGTTGGTCGCGGCAGTATTAGCGTTATTGGCATCAAAGGAGCACCATCGAGAACATGGCCATATCCAACGAAGAACGGGCAGATTCTCAACTCAAATCAGCCCTTCCAGCAAATTTGTGCGGATGCCGACTACATCTATTACATTGACGCCATCACCTATCAAATACTGCGCAAAAAGGCAGGTCTCTCGGACGAACCATGGATAGAAGTTGGGAAAGGCACACTCATGCCTTACAAGGAACAGTTCTACGAGACGTTCGACACGTTGACGACCGTTATCGAAACGCGGAAAATGTTCGACGCCCTTGATAGGGAGAAATCCCTTGATGGCGAACGAATTACAAGCTGTTTTATCCACCAAGGATACTTGTTCGTATGCAAACTACCGTACTCGTCACGTGCAAAAAAATCTCATGAGCGATACTGGGATGTATGGGAGATCGCCCCGTCCAGACTACGTCTGGCAGCATCCAATCTTGCTGATTGGACAATGGATGAGAGACCGTCGACAATGGACGACAACTACGTGTCGGCCGAACATTTTGCACCAATTTCTGTTGGTGACTATGTGTACACAGTTTCCGTACACAACGCCGGTATGGACATTCGATCCGGCAAGAGCCCAAAGGCGTCAATCCATGACTTGATCTCGACCATGGCGGGAGCCGACCTCTATCAGTTCTATCTTGTGCGACGCCGGCTGGATACATCCACGCTTGCGAAATAAACACGTTCGTTACACTCCAACGCACGAACCGAAGACTGCAATGCGTCCATCATTGTTCTGGCAATTCCAAGGCAACGTCTCCCAACGTCCCAAAACCACCTGCATCAACGTCGTGCCAGCCATTCGATGCAAGCTCTGCATCGAAGAACAACAGCGATACCTGTTGGAAATTGGTGCTGATACAACATGGATTGTATCCATATTTGGCGTGGACTCGAACGTCAGGACGATCAATGCCAAATCCAACGCCGTAGAACTGCGCTGGCAATTCCCCGGGGCCACCATCCTACCGGCACGATTTGCCCACATGCAAATGTCCGATTCGCTCGACACCACTGGCCGATCCATCGGCGTTGTGATATACACCGAAGGGAAATCACCAGAATTCATTCACTACGACACTATCGAGACCGGAAGAAACAATGACGTACCTGCTTACCCTTGGCGTGCTCTTTACATCGTTGACAATGGTGGTTGCGCAACCATCCGGACAGAATTTCTCGCGCGTGATGCGTTATATCAGCGACACCCTGGTCGCGGAAGAAGACGACATCGTTTTCTTTCAGGGCATGCTCTTTGCAGCATATGGCGGCGTAGCATTTCCTGTCAAGGTTGAACCCAAAGCCATTACCTGTGCCGTTTTGTACTCCC
>JALOMA010000034.1 GCA_025455735.1 Candidatus Kapaibacterium sp. | reverse complement strand
CCATGTTACGCAGCTCAAAAATAGCTTCTATCATGTAAGCAGTATGAGATAGAAGCAAAGTTATGAGTAACCACTAATATGAAATCGCCCTTGTGGCATGGAATTGCATTTTCAACAGATCTATCACGTGTCCCCTAGAGGTCAATGCAAGGTTACGGACATCACGTACACGGAAAACCTGCATATATCCCGAGAACGGTTTGAGATACGAGTCAGTTGACCACATACAGCAACTGTCCCATGCTCGATCGAACGGCACTATCGCCACTTGTATCGCGTGATACCTGACGGCCATATTAAGGTCACTCCATGTCATATAGCAAAGAATATTGTTGTTATCTCCTAAACAGCATCTAGAAGAGCAGAAATCACAGTTAATCCCTAGCAGGAAGTCGCCCATGTTACTTCAGGTTGCATTGTCGCCACCTTCGTCGCTTACCCATTTCAGGTGAAACCTGGGTCACGGCAGACTACGAGGGCGTCGCGCTGGAGACCAAGACAGCAAACGACTGCCGTCGTATTGGGGGCAAATGCCCTTCACCGATGCAGCCAACTACATGGGCATTGGAGTTCTATTGTTGGCCCTTATTGGAGTATTCGCCTGGTACAGAGACCCATTCGTGATTTTTCTGACAGTCATGGGTGCCCTGTCCTTACTTCTGGCCCTAGGTAAATATTCGCCGTTCGTCTATGACTTTTTCTTCCACACCGTACCGGGCTTCAACAAATTCCGTGCTCCACAGATTGCCCTTTGCCTCCTGCAGTTTGCTGTTCCCGTTCTTGCGGGATATGGCGCTTCGACCGTCCGCAATTGGGTCGGTAAGTCCACACCGCAGACAAAGAAGGTGTCCTTGGCCATCGCCGGAGCAACTGCAGTATTTTTCATCGCCGGATTCATTGGCCCAGCCATGACGGAAACGTCCTTCAAGGCAGATGTCGCAAGTGCATTATTCACGAAGTATCGGGATCAAGTACGCAGCGTCGCCGACATTCCACAGGAGATGCTCAATGACCGGTTCGATCTGATGTCGTCGGACTGGAAGACAACAGGATTCATCGCCTTGTGTTTTGGTGGTTTGATCCTTGCTGCGGGCCGCGGAGCCATTAAACCACAGCTACTGATGGGTGCCCTGATTTTTCTTACGATCGGCGACCTCTGGCGTGTGGCCAAGAGACCCTATCACCCCGAGAAGGCGAAACTTGAACAGAGTGTATTTCGGAAGACGGATGTGGTAGACTTCCTACAGCGCGACAACGGCGTCTTCCGCATTGCCGATTTCTCCCGCACTCCCCCCAATTCTTGGGCCTATCACAAGCTGGAGCACGTCCATGGATATTCTTCGGCGAAACTGCGTGTCTATCAGGACATGCTTGACATTGCAGGCCCTGGCAAGGGTGCCAAAGCAGCGCCCGGCAATTCCATCATTGCCAATGATTTTGTGTGGAACCTGCTGAACGTCAAATATTTGATTTCCGACCGTCCTCTCTATGCGGGAATCCAACCTACATTCACTTCGCAAGAAATGGACTTGATGGTCTATGAAAATCCATCCCAGCTGGGAAGGGCGTGGTTTGTTGACTCCGTTGTCGTGAATACAAACAAGCGCCAGGTTGCCGAAATGGTCCGCGATGGTGCCTTCGATCCACGCCGTGTGGCCATTGTGGATGCCGCTCCAGCTGTAGCCGTGGCCCCCTCCGATTCTACCGCAACAGTACAGGTGGTAGGAAGAGGCAATCAGCATCTCACGTTGAAAACCAAAAACACGGCAACAAATTTCCTCGTCGTAAGTGAGGTATTCTATCCAGAATGGATTGCCACCGTTGATGGCCAGGAAGTGCCAACGCATCGCACGGACTTCTTCCTGCGTGGTGTTGTTGTGCCACCCGGATCCCATACCGTCGAGTTCAAGTACGTCAGCCCATCGTTCGAACAAGGCCGCCTTATCTCCCAAGCTGCAAATGGCATTGCCATTCTCGTTGGCGCTCTGGGTATGTTCTTTATGGTCCGTGACCGTCGGAAAGGGGCCGTGGCATGACCCTGGCCAACCTGCAGGACCACTGCCGGGCGTCGATAGCCGAACATGGTTTTATAGCGTTCCCAGAGGACATGCTTGCGGCGATGAGCGCCGAGCAGGCCGATGCATTGCGCACAGAATTTGGAGCACGAAACTTGATGCTCCTGCCTGACCACGAGCGCGAGTTCTTCGCTTGGCTGCGCATTCATGACGTTGCTGTCTGGCGCGACCTCTGGGAGGCCGATGAGCAGCCCTACCTGGTTTCCCTGGCCCATCTCAAGCACTTTTGCGGGAATGGCACGCAAGGAGCATACATTATCCGCGACCTGCTCTCCGTTCCCAATTATTATTTCTCCCCCGAGCTATTTCTTGAAAAAGAATCAGCCGACTTTATGGCGGCGGTGCGAGAACGCTTCGCACAACGGGATGCCCTGACGTTGGCGCAAATGCTTGCGTTGGAGGCCAGTGTAGGGCCCGTCGATATCTGGCATTTTGCCTATCGGTACGATGTCGATCTGGAGACCGCAAAAAAGGCCGTCGCTACACTCGTTAATGATCGAATTCTACTCCATGTTCCGCAGGCCGACCACCTAACACAGTACTTCGACGTAGACTGAATCATGGATGTCCTCAAGTTCGGTGGCACCTCCGTAGCCAATGCCGATGCCCTTCGTAAGGTGATTGCGATTGTTCAGGAGCGCCACGTCTCATCGCAGCGGCTCGTAGCCGTCCTATCAGCTACGTCCGGCACAACCGATGCCCTCCTGGCGTTGGCCCGCGCAGCGGGACGTGGTTTGTTTGACGAAGTCGCCATGCGCGTGGAAGACCTTCGGGATCGCCACTTCGGCATCGTCGATGACCTCATCTCGGGCGGCGCGGCCCGGCTGTCTACGCGCGAGCGCGTGTCTTCGATGATCGACTCCCTTTCGAGCTACTGCCAAGGGATGGCATTTTTGGGCGAGTGTACGCCACAATCCCTCGATGAAGTCGCCAGCCATGGCGAACGCCTCAGCACGACAATCGTAGCTGGCGCCTTGCAGGACGCCGGGCTCAACGCAGTGTGGTTCGATGCACGCTCCGTCATACGGACCAATGATGCCTTCACGGAGGCCCTTGTCCAATTCAGCGACGTCGTTCGCCTGACGGAGCAGCACCTGATACCCACGTTGCAGCTCCATGACATCGTCATCACGCAGGGCTTCATTGGCAGCACAGCGGACGGACGAACGACAACGTTGGGGCGCGGTGGGTCCGATTATTCCGCAGCAATTCTCGGCGCTACGTGTGGCGCTCGAACAATCGACATCTACACGGACGTCAGTGGCATCTATACAACGGATCCCAGGCTTGTGCCGGAAGCGCGCCCCGTCCCCGCCATGTCATTCCGCGAAGTGCGCGAGCTGGCCCTCTATGGCGCTAAGGTTCTTCACCCGGACACCATCGAGCCAGCAATTGCGAAAAGCATTCCCGTCCGTGTTCTGAATACCTTCCAGCCAGACGCTCCGGGCACGATCATCACGGCGGAGCAGCCCACGGATGTGGCAATTCACGCCATTACGATGTTGAAGCAGTGTCTTGCTGTTCGTAGCGTAGGCGCGTCATCATCGCGTCAGGCGCAGCACATCGCTGATGCTTCCGGTTTCCCTGTCGTGCTGCAACTATCGTGGCTGGAAGGATCACTGATGGTCTTCCGCTATCGCGACGCGGAGCATGCCGAGCATATCAAGGCCGCCTATGAGAACATAGCCGAACACATCGATGATGTCGTTACCATCGTTGCCGTAGGCCCCCACGCTGGACGGGCGGACGCAATAGCTGAGGTAGCGCGGATTGCTGCACCATTCGAGCCCTTGGCCGTGACGAGCGGTATTTCGCCCGTGAGTGTTGTGGGAGTGGTGAACGAACGTGGTGGCCTTCCCGTGGTGCGAGCCCTCCACGATCAGTTGGTCGGCCCATAGGTCAGCTGTTGACGTAAAGAAGACTAGTCCTCACTCACCAAGTCGCGCAAGGGCTGCACGTGCCGGAGGAAGATGGGGATGCAGGCGAGAAAGATGGTCAGGCGTACCTGGAATATGTCAATGGGCGACTGGAGCGTCGTGATCTCGATCAGCCTGTCGGGCGTGCTCCAGATGAGGATGGCAAGGCCAATCGTACCTACGAAGGCACCCACATGGACGTGCCGACGGATGGCAAAGTAGCCCGTCAGATACATGAGATCCCACAACAGGATGGCCAGTGGATTGATCACGGCAAATGCGCCCGTAGCGGTGGCAAGGCCCCTTCCCCCTTTACCACGCAACCAGATGTTGTAGTTATGTCCCACGATGACGGCCACGGCTGCCACGGCCTTGGCGGCATACCAGCCGTCGAACCAGAAATGGCAGATTGCCACGGCAGCAACACCTTTAAGGGCATCCAGAACCATGGTAGTGATTCCTAGCGTCTTGCTGCCGCTGACGTCATACGTGTTCATTGCGCCAACATTCCCCGTTCCGTGCTCCCGGATGTCGATACCCCGGGCTTTGCGTACGAGAAGTAGGGCCGTTGGAATCGTGCCCAAGAGGTAGCCGATAGCGGCCGCCAGGAGGAGTCCGAGGTTCATGATCGTTTCAGCACGTTCATTTGAACAAACGAGAGGAGAAGCAGTACGACGAAAATCACATAAGCCAAAGCACTAGCATATCCCATACGGTCGCTTTGTTCGAAGGCTTGATGGTAAACTTCATAGACGAGTGTTTGTGTTGCCCCCAAGGGTCCGCCCTTCGTCATGACGTAGACTTCAACGAAGACCTGAAAGCTCTTGATCGTGTTGATGACGACGACAAACAGCATCGTTGGACGAAGCATTGGGAGCGTAATTCGCACAAACTGCTGCCAGCGGCTGGCACCGCTGAGTTCGGCACTTTCATACAGGTCTTTTGGAATGGTCTCCATGCCCGCAAGAAACAGGACCATGTAATACCCCGCCGATATCCATACGTCCATGGCCATGATGGACGCCAAGGCCGTACCGGGTTCGTTCAGCCAACCACGCTGACTTTGCGGTAACCCGACCATGCCGGCCAATGTATTGACGTAGCCGTCCTGCGCATACAGATTGAAGAAAATGAGTGCAATAACGACGAGCGACGTGACTGATGGCAGAAAGAACGCCGATCGAAAGAACGTAGCCACGATGGGTGTTCGCCTTCGCACCGCCACGGCAAGTGCCAAGGCCAAGGCCGTCGTGACTGGAACGGTACCAAATGTGAAAATGGTGGTATTCAGCAGGGCATTATAGAACGACTCCGACGCAAATACCTCCCGGTAATTCGCCAAGCCAATCCACTCCGACGTATTCGAAAGCGTCTGATACTTCGTAAAACTTAAATACAAGGCATGGCCAAGGGGATAGACCCAAAAGACGGTCAATACGAGTAGCCATGGAAGAATCAGCATCCACGTGTGGAGAGCAGTTCCCAGATGCCGTTTGCTCACGTGCTTGCCCCCACGAACGTTCGCAGGGAGGTGTAAAGTAGTTCCAAGGGAAGTCCAACGATGGTGTAATAGCATCCGTGAACATGATGAACGAACACGGCGCCGAAGTCATCCTGGATACCATAGGCGCCAGCTTTATCCATGGGCGAACCTGTGCGTACGTAGGCCTCGATCTCGTCCTGTTGAAGCTCCCGGAAGGTGACGTCCGTAGAGCGCGACGCAATGAGCTGCCGTCCTGAGTCCTTACGTACCAGTGCCAAGCCCGTATGCACCGTATGCGTACGGCCACTTAGGCGCTGGAGCATGGCCACGGCGTCGGTTTCATCAATAGGTTTGTTTACAATGGATCCGTCCAGGACGACCGTCGTATCGGAACCGATGACGATGGCATCCCCGTCTACCATTGTTGCTCCCTTGTGCGCCTTACGGCGGGCCAGTTCTTCCACGTAGGTATCGGGCGTCAGAGTGATACTTACGGCGTCTTCGTCCACATCCGGGCGCACGGTGGTAAAGGTCAGGCCGATATGGTGAAGAAGCGCCTTGCGCCGTGGCGACGCCGAGGCCAATACGAGGGGCGCGGGCAGGGCAAGGAGTTCATTCAGGTTGATCATGACGGCGAATTTACACCATGAACAATGGGCTGCCACCCATGAATCGTGGATAGCAGCCCATCATGGACGTCGTCTTGATATTATTGCGCCAATGCTGCTTCGATATCGGCCTTTAGTTCCGCCGAGTTTGGCTCTACATTGCTTTTGTATCGCTTGATAACGGTACCATCCTTGCCAACAAGGAACTTTTCGAAGTTCCAACCTACCTCTGCCCCTCCTGCCGTCAATGTGGAATAGAGGGGATGTTTGCCGGAACCTTTAACGGTAATCTTCGAGAACATGTCAAAGGACACGTTGTACTTCGTGGAGCAGAATTCCTTGATTTCCTCATCTGTTCCTGGCTCCTGCGCTCCAAAGTCATTCGCTGGGAATCCTACTACGGCCAATCCTTTGGCTGCATAAGCCTTGTGCAGTTGTTCCAGCCCGGCATACTGCTTCGTGTAGCCGCAGAAGCTTGCCACGTTAACGATCAGCATCACGCGGCCTTTGTAGTCGCTCAGGGATTTTTCGGCCCCAGCTATGGTCTTCATGGTAAACGTATGCACCGTCGGTGCATGTGCTTCAGCGGGAATGGCTGTCATGGCAATGCAGGAAATAAACAAGGTTAACAAAAGTGTTTTCATGGTATGATCTTCTTCTGTGGAAAGTGGTTCTAACGTATGGGTAGCTCGAGGGGTTCCGTGGTCTTCATGATGGCAAAGACCACGGGTGATGTTGGTTCGCGATTGATGAACGTCGACTCCACGACGTTCACCGTGGCGTCCGAAAGTGTTGGCAACCACCGGCGCAATTCCGCCAACTCAACGCGGCCTTCATCATGTTGATATGCCACGATGGTAATCAACCCGGTATCCGCCAGCATGTCGTAGGCAGCCCGAACGGCCGAGATGGTGGATGCTACGTGGGTCGTGATCGACTTATCCCCCCCGGGTAGATAGCCAAGGTTGAAGCAGCATGCCCGTATCGTTCCCCGGACGTCTGGTGGGAGCGTTTGGACCATGCTGTCGTGGTTTGCGCAAAACAAGGTGGCCTGCATGCCAGCACGCTCCAGTTTGGCCCTTGTAACGTCCAGGGCGATAGGCTGTACGTCGAATCCATAGACCATGCCTGTTGGACCAACGAGTGAAGCCAGGACAACGGTGTCGTTTCCGTTGCCAACGGTGGCGTCCACGACGATATCTCCGGGACGAACGGTCGTGCGCAGATAGGCATGTACGAGAGTAACGGGACTTTTAAAGCTCATCGTGGTAGATATTGCGATATAGTGGTTTCGGGATCGGGTTCGGCTCCATCCAGGATGCACTCCGTAAGATGTGCCGACATCCATGGCGCCAGCACGGCGCCTTTGGTTCCCAGGCCATTGAATATCCAATGGCGTGGATTGTCGGGGTGCGCTCCAATAACGGGACGGCGCGTCAGGATTGCCGGGCGGACGGCAGCCTTGTGGTTGAGCACAGTCAGTGGCCTACGAATCAACGCCTGTGCCTTTACCAGTAACTCTTCTGCCTTCTCGGGAAGCGGCGTGGTGTGGAGTGCCTCCCAATCGTAGGTACTTCCCAGCCGATATTGGCAGTTGCCCATGGGAATGAGCCATACACCTCCCGTCAGAATATATGGGATATCATAACCAGGAATATAAACGTCGAGAATATCTCCGCGAACGGGAGCAAACGGGATCCATGACCATCGGGGGTCCGTTGCGGCATGCCACCCCATGCACCACACAACGATATCGGCAGGGGGCCCTGGCACAATGGTGGCATCGGCGTGGCTTTCCAGCATTGTGCCTTCGGCACGTATGCGGCTTCGCACCGCATGCAGGAAGGCTTCCGTATTGATGGCCAATGCTGGAACATCAATGGCGCCATGGGCTGCGTCCACGCCATCCATGGAGCCTGCCGGCAGGGTATGCACATCCAGCCAGTCGTATTCGCCTTGCTCCTGGCGCTGTTGGACGCGACGTACACTATCGGCATCGCGGAGCAGCCGCCGCAGCCGGAGGCTGCGCATCACCGTAGCGCCCGTGGACCGGGCCACGGCGCCGTAGGCTTGTTCCGCCAACGGCACAACCAAGGCCCCTTTCCAGGTTGTTTGGAATCGTGGGCCCGTTATGGGATTGATGAGGCCAGCAGCAACGGTGCTGGAAGAAACGCTGGGAAGGGGGTCCACGACGGTAACATCGATGCCCCGGTCAAGAAGTCGCCATGCCAGCCAGCAACCGGCAAGGCCAGCACCAACGATAGTAATGCGCATTAGGAAAGGCCCCGCACAACCACACTTGCGCAGGCACCACCAAAAGCAGCGGGAAGCCACGATACCGTGCCAAAGGCCGACTTCTTGAAGTTCGTACCATCGGTGAACATGATGCTGTCCTCGTCGGTCTGCTCAAGAGAGAACACGGCAGTCACACCCGTGTAGACGCCATGGCGCTTCAAGCGCTTGCGGACGTAGCGGGCCAGCGGACATCGTTGCGTTTCGGAGAGGTCGGAAATACGGATAAGGGAGGGGTCAACTTTTCCTCCGGCCCCCATACTGGACACGATGGGATAACCGCGGCGCAGCGCCTCCATGATGAGGTACAACTTCGGCGTCACGGAGTCGATGGCATCCACGACGTAGTCATACTTCGTTGCGAGAACGCGTTCCATACGGTCGGGAGTCAGGAACTCGCGCATGGTAATCAGTCGCACATCTGGATTGATATCACGGAGGCGGTCCCGCATGACGTCAACCTTATAGCTACCTTCCGTGGACGTCAAGGCACACAGTTGTCGGTTGCGGTTGGAGGGGTCAACCACGTCGCCATCGACCAACGTTAGGCGGCCCACTCCGGCCCGAGCAAGGAATTCCGAGCAGAACGATCCCACGCCACCCTGGCCCATCACAAGAACGTGGGCATCGCGAAGACGGTCACAACGATCATCGCCCAGCAGGAGGCGGGTCCGTGATGTCCAGGAGCCATCGGTCATGGCTTGAAGCCTGCTGGCAAAGTCGGCTTTGGGATCTCGCATACTGCAAAACTACGCTGTAGGACTGGCCAGACCAGAGAGTCGCGTATTCTGTCTGGCGATGTCGATGGATCGATGGATGTCGGCAACGGTACACCGTCGCAAGACTGCGGCTGTGGCATAGATGGCGTCGATGCTTACATCGGACTCATCAGTCTCCAGGAGGAAAGACCCCTCGGGCACCTGTGGGAGGGCCCATGCAGCGGGCGTTGCAGGATCGAGGATAGCGGACCCAAAACTCACGTACAGCCCAGCATCAAGGAGCGTCTGAAGGGCATTGCCACCTTTATTGAAACCGTGGACGATCCAGGGCAAGGTATACGAATCTGATCGTCGCAGCAGTGCTACTTCATGAAAGGCGCGTACACAGTGTATGAAGACGGGAAGGGAGAACTGCTCGGAGATGGCAAGCTGCTCGATAAACACCGTTTGTTGCCGTTCGTAGGGAACGGGGCACATGCGGTCCAGACCGCATTCTCCCAAGGCCACCCATTGGTGGTCGTTGATGGGCCATTGAACGTTCTGTACTGTGTACCGGCCACTATCCCATGGATGGATGCCTGCACAATACCACACCTTTGAAGGGGGCCCTGCCACCCCAAGTCGAACATTATGGATGGCATTGGGCCGAAGGCGATGGGTATGGCAATCGAACGGGGGCAGGGACATGGCGCACAAAGCTACGACGGATAGAAACGGCGAACAGCCTGTTCCGGCAAACCGGAACAGGCTGTTTGAGGTGGTCGCCGAAAGGACTTCTTAGTACATGTCCATGCCGCCACCGTGTGGTGCAGCAGGTGCCTTTTCTTTTTCGGGGCGTTCAACGATAGTGGCTTCCGTGGTGATCAGGAGCGCCGCAACCGAGGCTGCATTTTCCAGAGCTACACGGGAAACCTTCGTAGGATCGATAACGCCAGCTTCGAAAAGATCTTCGAACGTCTCGGAATATGCGTTGAAGCCATAGGCTCCGGTGCTTTCCTTGATCTTGTTGACGATAACGGATGCTTCGAGGCCTGCATTGCCAAGGATTTGGCGGATAGGCTCTTCGACGGCACGACGGATAATGTTGATACCCGTTTGTTGGTCGTCATTTTCAACCTTCAGGCCTTCCAACTTGTGCAGGCAGCGCAGGTAGGCTGTTCCACCGCCTGGCACGATACCTTCTTCGACAGCAGCACGTGTGGCGTGCAGGGCATCTTCCACACGAGCCTTCTTCTCTTTCATTTCGACTTCCGTCGCGGCACCGATCTTCAGAACGGCAACACCACCGGCGAGCTTGGCCAGACGCTCTTGGAGCTTTTCGCGGTCATAGTCGCTGGTTGTCTTCTCAATCTGAGCACGAATTTCGTTGATGCGCTTCTTGATGTCGTCGGAAGAACCAGCACCTTCAACGATGGTGGTGTTGTCCTTGTCGATTGTAACGCGCTTGGCTGTTCCCAGATGGGTGATCGATGCGTTGTCCAGCTTGAAGCCCTTTTCTTCGGAGATCACGATGCCGCCCGTCAGGATGGCAATGTCTTCCAACATGGCCTTGCGACGGTCGCCGAAACCTGGAGCCTTGACAGCTGCTACCTTCAGTGTACCGCGAAGGCGGTTCACAACAAGTGTTGCAAGGGCTTCGCCCTCGATGTCTTCGGCAATGATGAGCAGGCCACGGCCAGTTTGGGCTGTCTTCTCGAGGACGGGGAGAAGGTCCTTGATGGCGCCGATCTTTTTGTCGTGAATCAGAATGTAGGGGTTGTCGAGCACACATTCCATCGTGTCGGCGTCCGTCACGAAGTAGGGCGACAGGTAGCCACGATCGAATTGCATACCTTCAACGACGTCGACGGATGTATCCGTACCCTTGGCTTCTTCAACCGTGATTACGCCGTCCTTGCCAACCTTGTCCATGGCGTCTGCAATCAGGGTGCCGATGGTAAGGTCGTTGTTGGCCGAGATCGTACCAACTTGGGCGATTTCCTTTTTGCCGGAAACTGTGCGGCTGAGTTCGGCAAGACCTTCATGGATGGCCTTGACGGCGATATCGATACCGCGCTTCAAGTCCATCGGATTTGCACCTGCCGTTACGTTCTTCAGGCCTTCGCGGACGATGGACTGAGCAAGAACGGTGGCCGTTGTGGTGCCGTCGCCGGCGATGTCGCTTGTCTTGGAAGCAACTTCACGCACCATGGCTGCGCCAAGGTTCTCCATGGGATCTTCCAGTTCGATTTCCTTGGCGACGGTTACGCCGTCCTTGGTAATCGTTGGGGCGCCAAACTTCTTGTCGATGACGACATTGCGACCTTTAGGGCCAAGGGTAACCTTGACGGCATCGGCCAGCTGGTCCACACCACGCTTGAGAGCGGCGCGGGCATCAACGTCGAACGTTATGATTTTACTTGCCATAGGTTTTATTCTCCTGATGTTGGTTTGTTTTCTGGTAAAAGAAGCTCTTACTTGACGACGGCGAAGATGTCGGACTCACGCATGATGAGATAGTCCTCCCCGTCAACGGAAATCTCCGTACCAGCATACTTGCCGTACAGAACCGTGTCTCCAGCCTTGACTTGCAGAGGAGTTACCTTGCCATCTTCCGTTTGCTTGCCTGCGCCAACGGCAATGATTTCGCCTTGCATCGGCTTCTCTTTGGCAGTGTCCGGAATGATGATGCCACCCTTGGTGACTTCTTCTGGTTTGGCTGCCTTGACGATCACGCGATCATGCAATGGTGTGAGGTTCATGGATTCCTCCAAATGTGATTGGTGTGGATAGTGTGGACTTCTTTTGGTGCGCTTTGACGATCTGTTGGCACTCTTCGTGTACGAGTGCTAACAGCTTCGAGGCACGTGCGAAATTAGAGGGAACGGCCTGTGTCGTCAAGTGAAATTATGGCAAGATGTGTGCCATTTCGCGTCCACTTGCTGTCATATTGTCAGCACGTCTACCGTTTAGGAGTGTTTTGGGGACTAGAACAGGACGCCAAAGATTGCGTCGATGACAAGGATACTAGCCGCTGAAATGGTAAAGGCCCGTACGGTGGACTTACCGACGCCTTCGGCGCCGCCGTCAGTGTGAAAACCCACATGGCATCCAATGAGGGCCGTGAAGCCGCCAAAAACGAACGACTTCGAAATGCCGGTACTGATCTCTGGAATTCGGAAGAACCGTTGGACGGAATCAAAAAACGTATACGCCGTGAAGTCAAACAATGCATTGGTAAGCACAAACGCCCCAACGAGTGCCACGATATTGCTGAATACTGCCAGCACGGGCATCATGGTCAAGGCGGCAACCACACGGGGCATTGCCAGATACCGGTCCTTGTCGATGGCCATCATTTCAAGGGCATCGATCTGCTCGGACACCTTCATGGTGCCGATTTGTGCAGCTATGGCTCCGCCTACCCGTCCAGCAATGACCAAGGCCGTCAATACGGGTGTCAGCTCCGTGAATACTACCGTGGCTATGGATCCACCGATGAACGGACGCGCGATTCCAATGAGGTTGAACTTGGCGAACAGGTTTGTGGCCTGCAGTGCGGCAATGGCACCAGTGAAAGCACCAACGAGGATTACCAACGGCAGCGAATCACTACCAACAACCTTCATTTGGTCCAGCACAAGCGCACGGTCCCGAAAGGCTCGTGGGATATATCGCACGACGCCTATCAATAGCAGGGATATCTGGCCAACCTCGGCCAAAAAAGAGATAACGAAGCGTCCGAACGCCGCGATTGGGCGCATTACCATGGCAAACAAATTCAGTGAGAATGGGTGACGGACAAGCACGCAACCTACACAACTGCACCAAAACAAAACGGCACACCAGAAAGCTGGTGTGCCGATGTGTGTCAAACGTGAGGTTGAGGATGGTTCGGTGTTAGCCGCGACCGGGACGCTCGGGGCGCTCGGGGCGCTCGGGGCGCTCGGGACGCTCAGGACGCTCGGGGCGCTCGGGGCGCTCGGGGCGATTAGCCAGCCATGTGGCGAAGATTGCCTTTTGTTCTTCCGTAAGGATCGACATCAGGCCGTCATTGAAGGCATCGCGGCAAGCCTTGACTGCGGCACGGGCTTCAGCATGGAGGCCAGATGCTGCCAGTGCTTCACGCAGGGCCTTGCGGATTTCCTGCATTTGCGTGCGTGCTTCATCGCGGGTGATGGAACCTGCCTTGAGTTGTTCAAGCACGGCGTTCATTTGTTCCCGATAGGGTGCTGCCAATTCAGCTTCGGCGGCACGCAGGGTGCGCATGGCACTCTTGACGCAGGTGTCTTGCTCCGCCAGTAGTGCCCTCACTGCCAATGCTTGATCGTCCGTCAGCTGCAACCGCTCGAAGAGGCCAGCGAGTGGTGAACGGCGTTTGTCCGTTGATGGTGCCTCCAGAGCCATCGGTACCAGCTCCGTGCCTTCCGTGACTGTTGAGACATCTGCCGTGGGGTCCAGCACCAGCGTTTGTACCAGCGGTGCCACGTCCGCTGCAGGATCCGTCGCTTCATTGGAACATCCTGTGAAGCCCGCACCAGCCAGGGCAATCATCATTGCGCCTGCCAGGGTTTGTATGCTGCGCCTCGTTTTCATGAGGGTTCTCCAAAATATTTGGTGTGAAATGTGAATTCGTTTGTTGGTCTGATGTGTTTGTACAACGTTTGCCGCGGCGTACTGACGTAACAAACCACCAAAGCCATGCTGGTTACAGCTACCCTATCACTTTTTTTTGTCGTCCTGATATTTCCCGCACGGCTTCTTTCGCAAGGGGCCCTGGACCACGTCGTGCCCATAACGGCCATAGCACAGGCGGCTTGTGTGATATCAGGAATGGACTCATCGGTTGTTCTGCTTGCGCGGCGACCTACCGATGTGGATTGGCGCGACGCCACGATGGTAGCATCTGTTTCCGGAGACACCGTGGTGCTGCGGGATACAACGTCGGCATATGACATTCTCGCCCTTCGGGTCCGCATCGATTCGTCGAATACCCCAATCCTGGCTTCAGGATTGATACGCCTGAGCCGTCGCCACCAGACGATCGCGGCCACGCGTGGCCGCTGTCTGCTGGTCGTGGATTCCGAGGTTGCCAGCCGGCTGGCAGCCGAGATTGGCACCCTTCGGGACGACTGGCGGGCAGAAGGGTTTGCCACGGACGTTATTACCGTTGATGCTTCCGATGACGCAGCTCAGGCACGTACCGTCCGGGCCCGCATTGTTGAGCACTATCGACGCTCCGATCGCCCTCCGCTTACGCACGTCTTGCTCCTTGGCGCCATCCCCGTGCCGTATAGTGGCGGATTCTCCGTCCGCGGAGCTGTTCCCAATCCCGACTTCCACGAAGAGCACGGCGGCGCCTGGCCTGCGGACGTGTATTATGCCGACATGACTCTCCCTGGCGGCGCCGACGCAGCGGAGTCATGGACCGACGTGGATATCAGCACCACAACCGACATCGCTGCCCGTCCCCAGAACAGCAATGTTCCCGGCGATGGACGCTTTGACCAGCCCACACTCCCGTCGGACATCGAATTGGCTGTTGGCCGCGTAGACATGCGGCGCATGTCGGCGTTTGGAACCACGGATGCATCGCGTGACGCAGAAGTCACCTTGCTTCGTCAGTACCTGAACCGCAATCATCGCTACCGTGCCGAGCCAATGAAGGCATACCATGCTCTTGCAGGAATCGATGACTTCTTTGGAGCTTTTCGGCGAGAAATCCAAGGATTCGTCGTTACTGAAGCCTTCGCCGCCAATGGCTATCGGATTGGCCATGCTCTGATGGGAGACACGTCGAATACCATCCGTGTGGACATTTCGCCGGAGGCCGGCAGCAGGTTTCCCAGTTTGGACACCTTTCGTGTGCTCTTTGCCTACGGCAGCGGCCCTGGCGGCTATCAACACTGCGACGGTGTAACGACCGTAGAAGCTCTCACCAAGCAGCCTGTTCGAGCAACGTTCACGTTGCTCTTCGGCAGCTACTTCGGCGATATGGACGCGGATAACAACCTCATGCGTGCCATGCTGGCTAACGACGGCGACGTCCTGACGTGCGGCTGGGCTGGCCGGCCGCACTGGTTCCTCCATGGCATGGCTGGCGACGGCACCATCGGCGAATCGTTTGTAGAAACGGTCAACAACGCTGGCACCCTTCCTGGAGGCACCATCGTGGAGCGTTCTAGCCTGACGTGGCAGCCGTATTTGCTTGGCACAAGAAGTATTCACATGGCGTTGCTTGGCGACCCCACCTTGCGACTACCCGCCCCGACCTGGGCCACCATTCAGGGTACCGAGCGGCGCGGCGATACCGTCGCTCTGTCCGTGGACATTGGCATCGCAGCAGGCTATGGCGACTCTGTTCTTGCCGTCATTGATGTGGCCCCTTCGGCGGATGGCCCTTGGAGCCGCCACTCGATTCACCGAACAGCCTCTGGGCCGTCCACGATTCAGCTTGTGGCGGTTCCCCCAGGCCGCCTTCGTCTACGCCCTGCGGTTCTGGCCAATCGTGGCGCCACGGCCCCCTTCACAACGATCGTGGGGCGTGGTTTGGTCGTATCTACGGGACCACCGACAACCGTGAACGAAGAGCAGCACGAGGAACAGACGGGGCCGGCATTGTTGATGGATATTCGCGGACGGATCCTGGCCGCGCCCTCTTCTGGGGTTTGGTTCGATGTGCGCCGTGACGGAGCAACGATGCGTTTTGGACCAAGAAGACCATGAACCGTAGTAACTTACCAGTTCGTCTTGGAATCAAGCACGAATGTGACCACGAGCAGACCACTAGCTATTTGGACAGGGACATATGAAGACCTTACGCAATTGGATAAGCGCTGCGGCGTATATCATTGCAACCGCAACAAGTGCCTCGGCGGGCGACTCCTACGCTGTACGCGTCCAATCCGTCTCTACCGTGGGACAACCACAGCATACCATACGCATCGAGCGTCCACAACCTGGAACCACCGTCCCAGGCGTCGTTGTCGTGAAGACGCGATCGTCATATGCTGTTGGCAAAGGCGATCGCATCATGGCCAGCGCAACGATCACGGCCACGATGGCATCGCTCCAACCGTCGCAGGTGCGATATGCCATGTACGATGTCATGCCTCGAAAGCTGGACCCCACCGCGGTACGCCACGGCCTTGATAGGATATTCCAGATCGCATATGACGAGCCGATGGATCCTTTCGACGTTTGTATGCGACTGATGGCCGACCCCGACGTCGAATATGCCGTACCATTGTACGTCCATAAACTCAGCTACCGCCCCAACGACCCACGATTTTCGGCGCAG
>JALOMA010000204.1 GCA_025455735.1 Candidatus Kapaibacterium sp. | reverse complement strand
CTGGCAAAATTCCTGAAGCACTGGGACATCACGATGCCGACGGCCATTTCTGCGTCGTACTGGCAGGATCCTGGTTCCGGTGGTATCGTCAACCTACCGGCAATGTTCATCGTTTTCGCGATGTCGCTCCTCTTGATTCGTGGCATTCAGGAGTCAGCTCGTGCCAACGCTATTATTGTGTTCCTGAAGGTGGCAGTCGTCATCATATTCATCGGCGCAGGTTTCATGTTCATCAACGCCGATAACTTCGTCCCTTTCATTCCAGAGAACACAGGGGCGTTTGGTCACTTCGGCTGGAGTGGCATCCTCAAAGCAGCAGGCATGGTCTTCTTTGCATTCATTGGATTTGATGCTGTATCCACTGCCGCACAGGAGGCGAAGAATCCTCAAAAAGACATGCCCATCGGCATTCTCGGGTCGCTTGCTATTTGCACGGTCCTATACGTTCTATTCTCGTTTGTCATGACGGGAGTAACGCCATACACGTCGTTTAAGGGTGTAGCCGCGCCTGTTGCCGTGGCAATCGACGCCATGGGATTGGATTGGCTAGGGCCCGCAATCAACCTCGCTATTCTCGCCGGCTACTCCAGTGTTATTCTCGTTATGTTGCTTGGCCAAAGTCGTGTCTTTTTCACGATGTCCAAGGACGGCCTTTTGCCAAAATTGTTCAGCGATGCCCACCCACGCTTCAAAACACCTTGGAAATCCAATATTCTCTTTGCCATTGTCGTAAGCTTGTTTGCCGGATTCGCCCCCATCGCTCTCGTCGGTGAAATGACATCCGTAGGAACCCTTTTTGCCTTCATTGTTGTGTGTGCGGCTGTCCTCATCCTTCGCAAGAAGGAACCCAATCGTGAACGACCCTTCAAAACGCCACTCGTACCGCTTGTTCCCATCCTGGGGATTGTCGCCTGTGGTTCACTGTTGGTCTCACTCTGCGTAAGCGACTGGATGCACTTCCTACGCCTTTTCGTGTGGCTTGGAATCGGCCAGCTGATTTATGTGCATAGCGCCATGCAACGGTCCATCGGAACGTTTGATGCAACGATGCTCGTCGCCGGATCCATGATTGGGTCCGGCGTTTTTTTAGTTAGTGCCGACATTGCCCGCACCGTCGGCTCTCCACTCCTGCTTTTGGCCGTCTGGGCCGTTACGGGGCTTCTTACCTTGATTGCTGCCGTGAGTTATGGCGAACTGGCTGGCATGTTTCCGCATGCTGGCGGACAATACGTCTACCTCCGTCAAGCGTATAGTCCGATGGCTGGTTTTCTCTATGGCTGGACGCTTTTTACGGTCATTCAGACAGGCACGATTGCGGCTGTCGCCATGGCTTTTGCCAAGTATACTGCCGTACTCTTCCCATCCATGGGCGAACAGGCAACCGTACTATCCCTGGGCTCTATTCGTGTCAGCGCTGCGCAGCTATTGGCAATCGTTACCATCATCCTGCTGACGGCCATCAATGCCCGGGGTGTGTCGCTTGGTAAGGTTATCCAGAACCTCTTTACCACGACGAAGATCTTCTCCGTCCTTGCCCTTACGGCCGTCTGCCTCTTTATGGGAGGGGGCCCTGCCCCAATCGCCGGACCCACGACAGCGCCAACGGTGCCTACAGATATATTGGCCATCGGAGTGGCCATGGCCGTAGCCATGGTGGGCTCGCTGTTCTCCTCTGATGCCTGGAACAATATCACCTTCGTGGCATCCGAAGTACGCGCTCCCGAGCGGACCATTCCTCGCGCTCTTTTTCTTGGTGTTGGCCTGGTGACGGCGCTGTACCTGCTTCTGAATCTGGGCTACCTGAATGTGCTCTCCATGGACGACATCGCCCATGCTCCCAACGATCGTGTTGCCGAAGCCGCTACCACTGCAATCTTTGGTGCCTCTGGCGCCGCCGTTATGGCCGTGCTTATCATGATCAGCACGTTTGGATGCAACAATGGCCTTATTCTGTCCGGTGCTCGGGCATACTATGCCATGGCCCACGATGGACTCTTCTTCGAAAAAGCCAAAGCATTGAACCGCAATGATGTTCCAGCCAACGCCTTGTGGATTCAAGCCATCTGGGCTTCGGCACTCTGCCTGTCGGGGTCGTATGGTAACCTCCTGGACTACGTCGTGACGGCCGTCCTGGTGTTCTATATCATGACCATTGCGGGCATCATTCGGCTTCGCGTTACCATGCCGGATGCACCGCGCCCGATTCGGGCGTTCGGCTATCCCGCCCTACCAATTCTGTACATCGCTGTTGCACTGTTCATCATTGGTGCCCTCCTGCACAACAAGCCGGAATACACCATCCGCGGCCTGGCCATTGTTGCCCTTGGCATTCCCGTGTATGCGGTTCGGAAGTTCATCGCACGACGGCAATCTGCTGCCTGACGGAACCTTTCGGGGTGTCGAGAATGATCGTATACATGCCACTGGCACAATGCTGCACGGACAGCCAGAATCCACCTACGCCGTCCGTGACGTCGACTGCCTGATATTCCTGAACGGTGTTGCCTGTAGCGTCCATCAGACGAATGCGGACTGGCCCGTCCACGTTTCCAAGAATGGTAACTCGCGAGGTCTCGGTTGCAGGGTTGGGCGCCACGACGATGCTGGCAAGGGGAAGCGACTCTTCGGTAGTCGACGTTATGCTTATCGGTACCGTGCCAGGGGTGCCAGCCTCGTAAAACGTTCCGCCAATACCTTGTACAAGAGCGTAGGGAACAACACGGTATCGGATGGTTCCAGTGAAGGTGACTGTTTCGGTGAACGTCGTGTCGGTGATTGGGCGCTCCGTAACACGGATAAAATTGGGATTGGCACCACGCTGCCGGAAGACGGCATAGGCATCGGCACCACCAACGGGGGGAGACCATCGCAACGAAACCGTGCCACTGGAAATGCTGCCATCAAGATCTCCCAATGCCCCAACCTTTCCATAGGCAAGGCGCAAGGTTGGGTCGCCCATCAATGCGATATGGATACCGCGGTCGCCGACGCCAGAGATACGCAATCCTTGCGGCGACATCAAACCATTCGGAAGGTAGGCCCCCAACTGGCCACCAACATTCCATGTTGCATTCATGGATAAGCGTGCCGCTTCGCCAATGGTCTCTCCCAGTGCCATCCGGTGAAGGTACCAGTGGGGCCTTCCACTCCATGCCGTGGTAAGGATATGTGGGTCCGATGCCAATGATGCCCGCAGGAAGTTGTTTCTCGTATCCCAGTCCCCAAAGTAGCTGCCAAAGAGCATCGTAAAGACGGCGTGAACAGGCTTCGTAGCGAAATCCGACGTGCTGCCAACGCCGTCAGCGCTGGCGTCCGAACCTGGCCCACATCCGTAGGCGAACAGGTGCGGTCGGCCGGAGGCCTGGTCATCGAAAAAGTCGCCTGCCCGGATGTCGGACCGTACGGCGGCTGCCGTCATCGGGGCAAAGGAGCGCCATCCGCTGGCGGCAAATGCTTCGGGATACGCCGACGCCGCGAAGTTGTCGTCGATGATGGCTGCCGCCACTGTTGTATCGCGGCCGGCCGTACGCCAGGCATGATTTTTCCGCAGGTAGCGCCGCAAGGCCTCCACTTCGGAACCGAAGGCAGGCATGTTGGCAAAGTCGATACGCCCAATGGCTACGTCCACGGGAGTGGCAAACGTGGAGTTGTCCCACTTGCCATCACCAGGCACATTCGTTTGAGCGGGCCTGTCGTTGTTGATGGTATTGACCGATTGATCGGTATAGACGCCGTCCACGTCGGCATAACATCCATCGCATGGCCAGGCGCCCAGATGGTCAGGGAAATGGGCATCAGGTGCAACATTACCTGAGTAGGGCACTGGGACGCGTCCAAGGAGAATGATGGCGCCAAGCGGAGTGGCGGCATGTTCGGAACGGATAAGGGCCCGTACGCTTTCGACGGCGGTGGAGGAGAACGTCTCGGCACGTGGTACCTGGCGCAGAATGGTGGTCCAGCCTTCGCGCCGTAAGTCGGATACGAGAGTGTCCATGTCTTCGCGGATGTCGCCGAACACAGTCTCATCAACCAGCAGCAAGGCTGGTCCACGTGGGGGAAGCAATCCGCCAACAGCAGCAGCACAGTAGCCCGAACCAATGTGTCCCATCGCGCCACTGCTTCGTGGAGAACATGTCTTCAACAACCGGTATTCGTACAAGTCGCCTTCGCGGATCGTCGTATCGATCCAGGATGTGGCTCCATCCGTGATGTCCGCAAGGCTTGGGCCAAACAACGGTTCGCTGAACAGCTTCCGTTGGATGGTTACCATCGTGGCCGCCGTATCGGCGTCCCACGTCAGGATGATCCGCGGCGTGGGCTCCGTAGTTGCCATCGCATGGACGAGCACCGTGTAGTCCTTCGATGATTGTGCCACGGCCCCCTGCCAGAGACACGGTAGAAGGAGCAAAGCAACGAAAGCGGAAGCCAAGGTTTTCATACGGGATCTGCGGACAGTGAGGTGCCATGCAATGTACAACCATTGGGGCAACCACGAAATGGGTTTGGTGAAACCGCAGAAGGCATTGCGGGTTTTGTATTTTGCAAGCAACATCCTACGGATTCAACCATGAACGCCCCGACCCGCGTTCTGTGCCTGTTGGCAGTGCTCTGCATGGCCGTTCCTGCCCTTGCCCAGTTCCCCGCACCATGCGATACACGTCGTGACTGTATCTTCAACGCCGTGCGGTTCAGCCAGACTACGCTGCCGTCGGCACATTTTATTGATGTAGAAAATTCTCCCACAACGCCGCGCCAAACAGCACTAACGGTGGAATTGTGGGCGTCCATTGACCGACAGCCCGGCAAGAGGCAGTTCATCGGAGGGCTGTGGGGGCCCGGTACGGACAACAACGACCAGTGGGTGTTCTATATCGATGAACAGGATCGTATCGTCTTCGAAATCAATGCGGAAGCTACCCGGCTTGGCCAAGCCGACAACACCGTTGCTCGAGCGCCATTCTCCGCCCACTATGGACAATGGGTTCATCTTGCTGCCGTATTCGACGGTGGTGCCACTTCTGCCCGTATCCTCATCAACGGTGCCGTTGTTGCTTCGGCCACCAACCCTGCCTATCCTGTGACGGCGTTGAAGCCCATCGAGAGAAACGACCTAACGACGCGCTTCGGTGCCTGCAATGCTTTGGCCGATGATCAGAATCTCTATCGAACACTCTCCGGATGGATCGACGAAGTGCGCATGTGGAGCCGGGCCGTGCCCGACGCTGAATTGTTGTGCAATAAGGACCGATCCCTCAATGGCAACGAGGCAGGATTGGTCCTCTACTACCGCTGCAACGAACCTGTCAACAACAACGTGCAAATCTGCGATGCCACAGGGCGGCGAAATACAGGCCTGATGCGATCGGGCGCGTCCAACCAGCGCAGTACACGCCAATCGACGAGGACCATCCTGGCGAGTCCTACGGAAATCACTGCCGAACTGAAATGCGACACAACGATATCCTGGACCGTACAATTCACCGATACAGCCTTTTGCGGCAGTACTGCCACAGTCCGGATGCGAGGTCCCAATGCCAGCAGGTATACGCTGTCGCAGACAAACCTGACCCTCTCGCAAAACACGCCCATTCCCATCACGGTAACCTACAATGGCTCTGCCGTTGGAACCTTGG